>JAGQIB010000339.1:248-4294 GCA_020431545.1 Gemmatimonadota bacterium | reverse complement strand
ACGGTGCTCTTGCCGGTGTTCGGATTGCCCGCGAGCGCCACGACGTAGTCCCAGCTCTTCATGTTCACGCCGAGACGGATCAGGTTGCCGGCGTGATGCACCGGACACGTCGCGCACGCGGAGCCCGCTGGCGCCGGGGCCGGATGAAGCTCCCGCACGGGAGCGGCCGGCGGCGCCCCGTCTTCCGAGGGACGACTCACGACGCGACCTCCTGCACCGGGGGACGAATATGGATGTGACGGGACTGGTCCCGACGGATCGCGACCGTGGTGCCGCGCACGCGGTACGCGATCGGGTCGCCCGTCGGGCTGGCGAGCACGGCCTCGATTCGCGTTCCGGGCACGATCCCGAGGTCCATCAGGCGGCGACGTTCGAGGCCGCGGCACGCGCGCGAGAGAAACAGGATCTCCGCGCTCTCCCCGAGCGCGAGGCTCGAGAGCCGCTCGCTCGGCGTGTCGCCGGGCAGACGGTCGTCGTCTTCCTCTTCCGCCGACGCGACCGAGACGTTGGCCGCGAGCACCGGCGCGAGCACGTGCTCGTCGCCGTCCGCCCAGAAGCGGACGCGAGCGGGTGTCGACTCCACGACCCGCACCATCATCCCCACGTGCAGACCCTCGGCGGCGAGCTGGGCGTAGACCGTTTCCGGCTCGTCCTCCAGGTGCACGATCTGGAGCGGCTCATCGATTGCCGCCGCGTGAAGCGGAACGCTCTCGGGAACCATCATCTCCCCGGCCGCGGTCGGGATCGGATCCCCGTGCGGATCGAAGCGCGGGTCGCCGAGATGCGCGGCGAGCGCGTCCGCCTCGCCCGGCGTCATCGCGTGCTCGCGCCGCTCCGCCGCTCCGTGCCACTCGGAGGCGCGGATTCCCGTGTGGTCCGCCAGGAAGCGCTCCCACAGTCGGTGAGCGCGGATGATCTGCAGCGCGTAGTCGCGACCGGCGGGAGTCGGATCGAACCCGCCTTCCGTGGGCAGGAGCAGTCCGTGCTCCTGCATCTGGCCCACCAGGCCCGCGGCGTCGTCCGTGGAGATCGAGAGCGCGCCGGCGAGACTCGCCACGGTGGCGGTGCGGCCCTCGTCGTGCTCCTTCCACACGTGCTTCAACGCGTCCTCGCGCAGCACGCGTCCGGCCAGGCGTCGCTGCCGGAGCCAGGCCGGGATCAGGCCCCGGTCCGGCCGGAACAGGAACCACGCCACCGCGACCGCCGAGAACGCGACGAGCAGATTTCTCGCGGGTTCCGTCATGATTCGCTCTCCTGCGGTTCGTGAGGGGCGACCCGGATCCGATGCGCGGCTTCCGGACCGAGGCGGCACTCGCCCCGGCCGAGCCGCACCACGAGTGGCCCGCCGAAGGGTTCGCGCGTCACGACCTCGAGCGGCGTGCCGAGTCCGATGCCGTGTCCGTCCAGGTAGCGAAGCAGCTCCGGGTCGTCGTCCACCTGCGTGACCCGAAGCGGCGAACCGGCCTCCGCCTCGATCAGCGTGCGACTCCCGGGCATCGGCGGAAGCTCGCCGTCCATCCGCGGGATCGGAGCGCCGTGCGGATCGAAGTGCGGGTCGCCGAGATGCGCCGCCATCCGGCGCTCGAGGTCTTCGCTGATGACGTGCTCCAGCTTCTCCGCCTCTTCGTGCACCCGGTCCCACGGCACGCCCAGCGCCTCCGCGAGGTACAGCTCGATCAGGCGGTGGTGGCGGATCATCTCCAGGGCGAGGCGACGCCCGGTGACGGTGAGCCGCGCGCCCTGGTACGGCTCGTGGACGACCAGCTCGAGCGCCGCGAGCCGCTTCAGCATGCCCGACACGGAGGCGGCCGACACCTCCAGGCGCTCCGCGATGGCCGACGTCGGCGCCGCCTCTCCCGCGCGGGTGAGGTCCCAGATCGCCTTCAGGTAGTCCTGCATGGCGGTGGAGATGGCGGATCGGTCCATGGTCGTTCCGGTGGAGTCTGTTCGAATTCTGAAATTCGTCGTGCCTAAATATCGTCCCCAGGGTAGGCAAACTCAAGGGGGGAGTCAAGGGGGCGAGGAAGTGGCGGCGCCCGGGGCCGATCCGCGGTTTCCGAGGTTGACGGGACCTTGAATCCGGGGAGGATGTGGCCGATACGCGGAGGAGGATGCGCAGACCCCTCTTCCGGCGGGATCCGGGAGCGGAGGGGTTGGGGGAGAAGATGAAGGAGCTCAATTCGCCATTGCGTGCGTACGTCGTACTCACGCTGTTGGGCGGCTTGGCCCTGCTCTCGTGGCTCAGCGCCGAGCTCGGGACGCTGGACTGGCACCCGCGGTCGCTGGCGAGTCTCATCCTGTGGTCGGTCATGATCGCCGTGGCGGCGATGTCCCCGATTCCGTTGCCGCGAGGCGGCGCGACGGTGACGGTGACGTCCGCGCTCGACTTCGCCGCGATCCTGATCTTCGGCCCCGCGGTCGCGTGCTGGTTCGGCGTCGTGTCGGATCTGCTGACGAACGTCGCGGTGAAGCGCAACCCGCTCTACAAGGTCGCGTTCAACCTCGGACAGATCGTCGTATCGATCGGCGTGGCCGGCATCGTGTACGAACAGCTCGGCGGCAAGGTCGGCCCGGCGTTCAATCCCGATCAGAGCCAGATCCTGCCGCTGCTCGCGGCGCCGCTCGTGTACTTCTTCATGAACACGGGCCAGATCTCGCTCGCGATCGGTCTCAAGGAGCGGATCTCCGCGCTGCGCATCTGGCAGACGAACTTCCAGTGGGAGATCCTCCACGTCTTCTTCTTCCTGCCCTTTGGGATCCTGCTCGCGCTCGTGCACCTGCGCATCGGGCCCGTCGGCGTGGCGCTGTTCCTGATCCCGCTGTTCCTCGCGCGGTTCTCGTTCAAGCTGTGGATCGACACGAAGGCGTCGCACATCGCCACCGTGCAGGCGCTCGTGTCGGCGATCGACGCGAGCGATCCGTTCACGCGCGGGCACTCGTACCGCATCTCCAAGTATGCGGTGCGCATCGCGCGGCACCTCGGAGTCTCCGAGAGGGAAGTGGAGGAGATCGAGTACGGCGCGCTGCTGCACGACATCGGGAAGATCGCGATCCAGCACGACATCCTGCTGAAGCCGGGGCGCCTGGACGACAACGAGCGCGAGCTCATGAAGACGCACCCGAAGGTCGGGCACGACATCCTGCGCGGACTGAAGTTCCTGTCGAGCGCGGCGGAGGTCGTGTACTGCCACCACGAGCAGCCGGACGGCAAGGGCTACCCGCGCGGGCTGACCTCGGAGCGCATCCCCATGGGCAGCCGGATCATCATGGTGGTCGACGCGTTCGACGCCATGACCTCCGACCGTCCGTACCGGCGCGGCCTGTCGCCGGAGATCGCCTACGAGGAGCTCCGCCGGCACTCGGGGACGCAGTTCTTCACGGAGGTCGTGGAGTCGCTCATCAACCTGCACTCGAGCGGCGCCCTGTTCGACGAGATCGACGTGGAGCAGCTCGAGATGTACACTTCCGACCAGTTCAACTCGCGCATTCTCGAAGAGTACGTCATGAAGAAGCTCGAGAAGACGTACGGTCCGGACAAGGAACGCTTCCTCGAGAAGATGCGCGGCCGACGCGAGGATCGGGACTCGGCCATCCCGATCGCGAGCACGATCGATCCGAACGAACGCGCGCCCCAGGTCGGTGCCGCGGCGGATTCCGAGAACGGCGGATAGGGCGACGCGGCCTGCGCCCCTCCGCGCAGGAGCACCCGTGAAGCCTCGATCACTCTCCTACAAGGAAGCGGGCGTCGACGTCGCCGCCGGCGAGGCCTTCGTCGAGCGCATCCGTTCGGCGGTGGAGTCCACGCGCACGTCATCGGTGCTGGGCGCCGTGGGCGGATTCGGCGGACTGTTCGCGCCGGACCTCCGGAACATGGAACGCCCCGTGCTGGTCTCCTCGGCGGATGGCGTGGGTACGAAGCTCAAGCTCGCGTTCGCCACCGGCTCCCACGCGTCCGTCGGCGGCGATCTCGTGCGCCACTGCGTGAACGACATCTCCGTGCTCGGCGCGCGTCCCCTGTTCTTCCTCGACTACCTCGCCACCGGACG
>JAGQIB010000339.1:0-212 GCA_020431545.1 Gemmatimonadota bacterium | reverse complement strand
GAGGAGGACATGGCGCTGCTGGGCGGGGAGACCGCGGAGATGCCGGGCTTCTACGCGGACGGCGAGTACGACTGCGCCGGCTTCATCGTGGGTGTCGTGGACGAGCCCGCGATCCTCGACGGCAAGGAGATCCGCCCCGGGGATCGCCTGCGCGGGTTCGCGTCGGCCGGCCTGCACACGAACGGGTACTCGCTCGCGCGGCGCATCGTGGA
>JAGQIB010000338.1 GCA_020431545.1 Gemmatimonadota bacterium | reverse complement strand
CGTTCGCGCCGAGCGTGAACGGGCCAAAGGTCCCTTCGCCGAGCAGGCTGCCCGGATCAGCCGAGAACTCGACTCGCTCGTTCGAGGCCCCGGTCGCCTCGAAGTTCAGAACGCTGGCGTAGTACGTGCCGGCTGCCGCGGCGTTCCGATTGAAGCCCACGAAATCCGAGAGGCCGTCACCGGAGGACGACCACGCTACGTTCGCGCCCCATCCGGCCTGCGGGATGTTGGACGGCGCCTCCGTGTTCAAACGGACGTCCAGATCCGTGGTGGTTCCGGTGGGACACACGCCGAAGGCGTACCAGTAGGTGCTTCCGCTCGTGCCCTGGAAGCCCTCCGCGTTGTAGTACGGCCCCCAGCCGGAGCTCAGCGCGTACGGTCCGGGAGTCAGCAACAACGGCGTGGCGTTCGCGGTGAGGCCACGTCCGGTCCAGATGAACTGCCGGACGAACTCGTTGTTGCCCTCCGCCCATTCGTCCTCGACGAAGTCGAAGTCGATGTACTGACGGATCGTCTGCCGTCCGCCGCGGACGTTGAGCGGTCCGAAGTTCAGGAGGTAGGTCCGCTCGCCCGGGGCGTGGTTCGGCCGGATGCCCTGAACCTGCCACACGTCGGAGTAGTAGATCCGATCGTCGGGGTCGTTGATGGTCGGGGTGAAGGAGTAGCTCGCGTTCTCGGTCGCGGCGCACCAGTACGTCGCGTCGACGTTGCCGGGAATCGCGGCGGCGCCGAGCGGGGCGCTCGTGAAGGTGCCGGACGCCGAGGCGAGCGGAACGGTGGGGAAGGACCAGCCGGTCGGCGTCGGGAGGATCATGTCGGGCTCGATCCAGTTGATCGCCCACACGAGGTTCGGCATCGGGCCGATGTTGCGGGACGTGGGCGCACCCTGCGGCGTGGCGGCCGAGTTGAGCGCTTCCTTGATCTGCGCGGGGGACAGCGTCACGTTGTACTTCGCCTTGGCCACGCCCTGCACGGAAGCCACGGCGCCGGTGATCATCGGCGACGCGCTCGACGTGCCGCTGAAGGTCGACGTGTAGTCCTGCTCGCAGCCCGTCTGGTTGAAGAGTCCGCCGTAGCCGGCCGTGTAAACGCCGTTGCCGTAGCCGTGGAAGTTCACGCGGCTGCCGGCGTTCGACCAGCAGTGCGGCGAGTGCGTGGAGTTCACGCCGGCGCCGACCATGATCGCGCCGGAGTTGTGGGTCGTCGGGTTGAACCAGCCGCCGTAGACCGCGGAGTCGAGGTTCATGGAGCCGTTGCCGGCCGCCTCCACCACCACGATGCCGTTCGCGACCGCGGTCTGGATCGCGGCGAACGACGCAGCGTCCCACTCCACGGGCACGAACTCGAACTGGCTGTTCGGATCCGGCGGGCACGTCGTGCAGGTCGGATCACAGGTCACCCCGGAGTTCGGCCCGAGGATGTGGATCTCCAGGAGCATCACCTCGCCGGAGATCAGGAACCCGTCGGCGGTGGCGATGTTGTTCGCCCACGAGCCGGCCGCGTCGAAGTCCGCCATCTTGAGCGTGACGTCCGGCGTCATTCCGGTCATGCCGTAGGAGTTGCTGCACGCGCCGATCTCGCCGAGGACGGCGGTGCCGTGGTTCATCGAGTTCGTGTTGTTGCCGACGTTTCCGTTCAGCACGTCGGTGACGTCGATGTCGATGTCCTCGTGGCCGTAGCACCACTGCCACTCGAGGTCGCACACCCAGTAGCCCGGACCGTAGCCGTTGCCGCCGGCGTGGTACGCCCACGCGGCCTCGGCGTCGAGCCCGGCCGGGGCCGGATCGAGGTAGTTCTGGCTCGCGGTCCAGTTCGGCGTGGTGGGCGCGATGTCCGCGCACGCCGGCGTGGTGCCGGGGGCCTGGAGGTACGCCGTCTCCACGTCGTCCAGCGCCAGGAGCTCGTTCGCGATCGTGACCGCGAGCTCGTTCGGCGTGTCGAAGCGGATGGCGTAGAAGTTGTTCAGGTCGGCGAGCTGCTTCCCGCCGAGTCTCTCTCCGGACTCCTTGTTCTCGTCCAGGATCCGTTCCTCGACGTCCCGGAACAGGCGCTCGACTCGCGCTTCCGGGTACCGGCCGAGAATCTCGTCCACGGCGGCGAGGGACTTGGTCGCGCTGCGGAGCTTGCCGTCACGCAACCGCACCGGTGCTTCGTCCTTGAACTTCACGATCACGAGCTCGCGGGACATCTGCGGCCGGTCGTCCACGCGCGCCGGCTTCGCGAAGATCGTGCGCGGTTCGAGCGCGCCTCGCGCACTCGGGAGCTGGAGTCCCATCAGCTCGTACTTCTCGCGGTGACTCATCGAGCGCCGCTCGAGATTCTCGGGGAAGTCGGCGTTCCGATGCCCGATCAGCGCGCCGTCCTTGTCGTAGTAGAAGTCGCCGCGGACTTCGGCGATCTGCGGACCGGCCTGCGCGAGGCCGGTGAGCAGCGCCGTCCCGGCGACGGCCAGGGAAAGAAGTCGACGCTTCATTACTCGGCCCCTCCGTCCACACCGAGCTCACGCGCGCGGGCCTGGGCCTTGGCGCGGTCGTAGGTCGGAGTCGGGAAGTACTTCTCGGGGTGGTCGAGCTGATCGAGCGCGTGGGCGAAGTCTGCGGCGCGCCCCTCGTCGCCGTCGAGACGGGCGATGTCGAGGCCGATCTCGAGGTTCGAGCGCTCGACTCCCGCCTTGAGGTCGTGGGCTTCCCGCTGAAGCTGCAGCTCGAGATCGGAGTCGGAGACGCTCGTGAGCTCCACCGAGATCTCGGCCAGTCGCTCGGATGCTTCGGACTCGCGACGGTTCCGCTCGAGGTACAGCTCCTTGATCCGGGCGCGGACTTCGGGGTCCTTGCTCCGGATCGGCCCGTAGACCGGCCGCTCGACCGGCTCGGGGGTCGTGGCCGCCTGCGGCGAGATGCCCTGAACCTCGCTCGAGGAAGGCGTGCCGGGGGCAGCGGAGGCGACGGCCGCGGCGCACAGGACGCCGAGACCGGAGAGAGCGAGGACGGTTGCACGGATGCGAGACACGGGTAACTCCTTCGTTTGGGCCGACTTTCGGGCGCGGAGAGCGGGGAGCGCCGGGGTGGCGCTTCCCGGGGTCGCCCAGAAGAACGAACGGGGGCCCGATCCTTCACATCCGCGGGAGGGGACGCGGGTCAGCCCTTCGCACCCGCGGAGGGGACGCGGTTCAGCCTTCGATCAGCCGGAGGAGGTCGCGGGCGCGGTCGGCCTCGGGGAAGTCGCCGGAGAGTTCCAGCGCGCGGGTGACCTCCCGGCGCGAGTCCTCGGTCCGCCCCTGATGGAAAAGGACCACGGCGTGGAGGTAGCGCTTCACCGGGTCCTCGGGGCGCAGCAACGTGGCCTTCGCGAGGTTCAGCTCGGCGCTCGCGAGCGACCGGTTCTTGTAGAGCGCCCAGCCGAGCGTGCCGAGGACGTTCGGGTTGTCCGGGTCCAGCTCGGCGGCCCGACGGGCGTGGACCTCGGCGAGCACCGGATCGAGGTCGAGGTCCGCGAGAAGCCACGCGAGATTGTTGTGCGCCTCCACGAGGCGCTCGTTGCGCGCGAGGGCCGTGCGGTAGGCGACCACCGCGTCCCGCGGGCGGCCGGCGCTCGTCTCGGCGAGCCCGAGCAGGTACGGCGCCTGCCAGTCCCCCTCGTCGAGATCGCGTGCCTTCTGGAAGCACTCGACGGCCTCCGCCGTCCGCCCTCGTTCCAGGTGCAACCGGCCGAGACCGAGCCACGCGTCCGCCTCCCCGGGCTGGAGCTCCAGGACGCGCTCGAACGCGGTTCGCGCGTCGTCCCAGCGCTCCTCGCGCATCGCGATCCGCCCCTCGAGCACGGGGAACTCCGCGTCTTCCGGGGCGAGCCGCGCCCCTTCCGACGCGTGAAATCGCGCGTCCGGCAGCCGCGATCGTTCCAGGTAGAGTCGTGCCAGGGTCGCGTGCGCTTCCGCGAGGTCCTCGTGCGCACCGAGCACGTCGTGCAGCTCCGCCTCCGCCTCGTCGTCGAATCCGCGCGCGAGGTTCGCGCGAGCGCGCCGGATGCGGGCGCGCGGGTCCCCCGGGTGTCGGCCGAGCCAGTCGCTGGTGACGGTCCACGCGCGATCCGCGTCTCCGTTCGCGAGGAGCCAGTCGACGTACGCGAGGATCTCCCGTTCGGACGCCTCCGGCCGCGACGCCGAGCGTTCGAGCTCCTCCGGCGCCACCGAGCCGCCGCCGCCCGCCGCGAGCGCGCGCCCGCGCAGCTCGCGCGCGTCATCGTCGTCCGGGTCGCGACCGAGCATCGCGTCGGCGACCTCGAGCGCATTCCCGCCCTCGCCGAGCGCGAGGTGCAGTTCTCCGAGCTCCCGGCTGCACGCGCGCCAGATCTCCGGCTCGAGCGCGGCGCGCGCCCGTCCCTTGCGCAGCGCGGCGATCGCCTCGTCGCGACGGTCGCGGCGCGCGAGGAATCGCCCGAGCGCCAGGTAGGGTGTGGCGAGGTCCGGGTCGGCCTCGATCGCGCGCCGGAACGCTTCTTCCGCCGCTCGCTCGTCGCCGCTCGCAAGGGCGCACTCGCCGAACCCCTCCAGCGCCTCCGCGTCGTTCGGGCTCGTGGTGAGGATCGCGCTCCACTGCTCGCGCGCGCGCGTCGAGTCGCCCCGGCTCGCGGCAAGCCGAGCGATCGCGCGGTGAATGCGGGCGCGTCCCGGCGCGACGTCGAGCGCCCGTCCGAGTTCCTCCAGCGCTTCGTCGGTGCGACCGCAGGCGACGAGCGCGTCGGCGCGCGCGAGGCGGACGTCGGGGGAGTCCGGCCAGCGGGACACGAGTTCGTCGAGTCGCGCGAGCGTCGCGTCGGCCGAATCCGCGGAGATCGCGTGGTGCATGACTTCCGCGGCGACGCGGGGATCGTCCGGCGCGAGGTGTCCGGCGCGGGCGAACGCCTTCTCCGCCTCGCCGGTCCGCCCGAGCGTTGCGAGCGCGCGCCCCTCCAGCGCGAGCGGCCAGGCGGCGTTCGCGGAGTCCGAGAGCACGGTCCGGAGCCACCCGAGGGCCTCCTCCGGCCGGCCGCGGTCGAGCAGGACCTCCGCGAGCGCGACCCGCGTGTCCGCGCGCGTGGAATCCCATCGCACGGCCTGCCGGAACGCCTCCTCGGCCTCCCGGCCGCGGCCGAGCTCCCGGCTCAGGCGGCCGAATCCGGCGAAGGGCCAGGCTTCGGTGGGGTAGCGTCGCTGGGCCTCGCGGTACACCGAGAGGGCCTCCTGGGGGCTCTCCCGCTCCGCGGCCGCGGCCCGGCGCCGGAACGCCTGCTCCGGTTCGCGGGGCTCCTCGGGGGCGCCACACCCCAGGGAGGGCGCGAGCAGCGCCGCCAGGACCAGTCCCGCGAGCGTTCCCCGGATGTGCCGGCCGGTCATTCTGTCCGCCTCCTCATCCCCCGACTCCGGGGCCCTGCCTCCGGGCCTCCACGGGAACCCGCCGAGGACGGGCCCCGCGGCCAATCTAGGGCCGGTGAAGCGGATCCGGAAACCCCGATGTGACGACCGGGATCGCACAGAGGGGTTGCCTTCCGACCGGGGAAGCCGGATTCTCGAATGCGTCGATTTTCGACCCCCCGAAGGGAGAACCCCATGCCGTTGGTCGGCTTCCTGGGTGGCCAGGAACTCCTCATCATTGCGCTGGTCCTGCTCGTGCTGTTCGGCGGGACCCGGATTCCGTCGCTCATGCGCGGAATGGGCCAGGGGATTCGCGAGTTCCGCAAGGAGCTGCGCGGCTCCGAGGCAGACGACGAAGAGACCAAGAAGAAGTGAACGACCTCTCCCACCTGGACCCCGAGGGGCGGGTGAGGATGGTCGACGTCTCGGCGAAGGGCGCGACGGCGCGCGTCGCCGTGGCGGAGGGATTCCTCGTCGCCGCGCCGGACACGATCCGCCGCATCGAGACGGGTGGTCTGCCCAAGGGCGACTTCCGCCCGACGGTGCAGCTCGCCGGCATCCAGGCCGCGAAGCGCACGGCGGATCTCATTCCGCTCTGTCACCCGCTCCCGCTCGATCACGTCGCGATCGAGGTCGAGACGGACTCCGCGGCGGGGCGCGTGCGTGTCGTCGCCACGACGACGGTCACCGCCCGCACCGGCGTGGAGATGGAGGCGCTCACGGCGGTGAGCGTCGCGCTCTTGACCGCGTGGGATCTGCTGAAGGCCGTGGATCGCGGACTCCGGATCGAGGGCGTGCGGCTGCTGGAGAAGCGCGGCGGGCGGACCGGCGACTGGCGCGCGGAGAATCCGTGACGTATCGCGTGGCCGTGCTCACCGTGAGCGACCGCTCGGCCCGCGGCGAGCGGGAGGATGCGAGCGGTCCCGCGCTCGCGCGCGCGGTGGAGGCCGCCGGGGGGCGGGTCGTCGCGCGCGAGATCGTGGCGGACGAGCGCGCGGCGATCGCGGAGCGGCTCTCGCGCTGGGCGGACGATGGCGCCACCGACCTCGTGCTCACGACCGGCGGGACCGGCTTCGCCCCACGCGACGTCACCCCCGAAGCGACCCGCGACGTGATCGAGCGCGAGGCCCCCGGCCTCTCGGAGCACGCGCGCGCGGCGACGCTCGCGAAGACGAAGTTCGCGATCCTGTCGCGCGGCGTCGCCGGCATCCGTGGCGCGACGTTGATCGTGAATCTCCCGGGCAGCCCGAAGGGCGCGTGCGAGACGTTCGAGGCGATCGCCGCGGTGCTGCCGCACGCGCTGTCCGTGCTCGCGGGCGGCGGGGAGCGGCATCCGGGAGGAGCATCGTGACCGCGGATCTCGACCGCGTCGCCGAGGTTCTCGCGGGGGCGAGCCGGGTGTCCGTCCTCACGGGATCCGGGATCTCGGCCGAGAGCGGCGTGCCGACGTTTCGCACGGAGGACGGGCTCTGGGAGAACTACCGGCTCGAAGACGTCGCCACCCCGGAGGCCGTCGCCCGGAACCCCCGCGGAGTGTGGGAGTTCTACGAGATGCGCCGCGCGAACATGCAGGCGGTGCAGCCGAATGCGGGCCATTTCGCGCTCGCGGAGCTCGCGCCCATGTTCGAGTCGTTCACGCTCGCCACGCAGAACATCGACGGCCTGCACCAGCGGGCCGGCTCCGCCGACGTGCTCGAGGTGCACGGCTCGTTGTGGCGCGCGCACTGTGACCACTGCGGCCGCGTGGTGGATCCGTTTCCGTTCCCCGCGCCGGAGATCCCGCCGCCGTGCGGGTGCGGCGAGGTGCTGCGTCCGTCCGTCGTGCTGTTCGGCGAGGCGCTGCCACACGACGTCTTCGCCGCGGCGACCGCGGCCGCGTCCGAATGCGACGTCGCGTTCTCGATCGGCACGTCGAGCGTCGTCTGGCCGGCCGCGGGACTGCCGGTCCTCGCCGGGGAGCGCGGCGCGTTCGTGATCGAGATCAACCCGGCCGCCACGGAGCTCACCCCCGCGTTCGACGTCTCGCTGCGCGGTCCGGCCGGCACGGTTCTTCCCGATCTCGTCCGGCGCGTGCGTCGCGTGCGGGAGGGCACTGCGTGATCCCGTCCGGATTGTCGCTGCAGTTCCTCGAGTCGCCGGGCGTGGTGTGGATCGCGCTCACGATCGCGCTGCTCGTCGGCGTCGTTCTCTACTATCGCGGAGGACGCGCGAATCGGGCGCTGCTCGCGCTCCGTGTCCTGGCGTGCTTCCTCGTTGCGCTGCTGCTGCTGGATCCGGTGCTGTCCCGATTGTCGGAGCGCAGCCTCGCCCCGCGGATCGCGCTGCTGCTGGACACGTCGCTGTCGATGTCGATTCCGGACCCGGAGGAAGACCCGTCTGCCGGCGAAGCACCGCCGACGCGCGCGGAGCGACTCGCCGCGGCGCTGCGCGAGACGGATCTCGTCGATCGCCTCGGACGCGAAGGCGAGGTGGAGACCTTCCGGTTCGGCGCCGACGTGACGCCCGTGACTCCGGGCGACGCCGACGCGCTCGTCCCGCACGACGA
>JAGQIB010000337.1 GCA_020431545.1 Gemmatimonadota bacterium | reverse complement strand
CTGCATGAAGTGCCTCGACTGCGTGGACACCTGCCCGCGCGACGCGCTGCGCTTCGGATTCGGGGCGCCGTCGCTCGGCGCCGCCTCGAAACGACCGCCCGCCGCCCGCCACTGGGACGTCTCCGGCCCGACCGAGCTGATGCTCGCTCTCGTGTTCGCGGCGACGTTCTTCGCGTGGCGCGGCGCCTACGACGCGATCCCGTTCCTCATGGCGGTGGGACTCGCCGCGTGCACGACGTTCGTCGCCTGGCTCTTCGTCCGCCTGCTCCGCCGCGGCGACGTCTCGCTGCAGGGCAAGGTCCTGGTGGAGTCCGGCCGCTGGCGGCCCGCCGGTCGGGTCGCGCTCGCCGCCTCGGCCCTCCTTCTGGTCCTCGGTCTCCAGACGGGGGCGGTCCGCCTGCTCGAGGCCGCGGGCGCCCGGGCCGACCGCGGGGTCACGGTCGGGCGGGCCGAAGCCTTCGCCGCCCAGAGACCTCCGCTCCCGCCCGACGTCCGGGCCCACGCGGAGCGCGCCGCCGCCCGCTACCGCCTCGCGGACCGGATCGGCGAGGGCGGCCTCGGGCTCGGCAGCACGCCTTCCGTCACGGCCCGCCGGGCGTGGCTCGCGCTCGTACTCGGCGATCCCGAGGAGGCCACGCGGCAGCTTCGCCGTCTGATGGACCGGAGTCCCGAGCGGACCACGGTGCTCGATCTCGCCCGCGTCCGCCGCGCGGCCGGCGACGCGCCCGGCGCCGTCGCCGTCCTGAACGGCCTGGTGGCGGAGGATCCGACCGACACGGACGCCCACCGCGAGCTCGCCGCGACGTGGATGGCCGCCGGCGACCACGCGAAGGCACTCGCCGAGCTCGTGATCGTCACGAACCTGGCGCCGGACGATCGCGTCGCGGCCCATCTGCGTGACCAGCTGCGCGCCCGCGTCGAGAACGAGCCCGCTCCCTGATCCGTTCCTCTTGTCAGTGCGCACGACCCCGCGTAGCATCCGTCGATCCGCCCATGAGGGACGGTAGTCTCCGGAGGTGCCGATGACGTCCTGGGCTCGCACGTTCGGTTCGTCGATCGGGACGAAGTCACTCATGGCGTTGAGCGGCCTCGCCCTGCTGTTGTTCGTGATCGCCCATCTGCTCGGCAACCTGCAGATCTACCTCGGCCCCGAGGCGATCAACGCGTACGGACATCTGCTCAAGAGTCTGCCCGAGCTGCTGTGGACGATGCGCATCGGCCTCGCGGCGATGTTCCTGCTGCACATCTCCACCGCGATCCGGCTCACCGCGCTGAATCGCTCCGCGCGCCCCGTGGCGTACCGGAAGAGCGAACCGCAGATCGCCGGCGTCGCGGCGCGGTCGCTCATCGCCACCGGCCTCCTGATCCTGGCCTTCGTCCTGTTCCACCTGGCCCACTTCACGCTCGGCACGGTGGATCCGTCGTCGTTCCATCACGTGGACGAGATGGGTCGGCACGACGTGTTCCGGATGGTCGTCACCGGGTTCTCGAACCCGCTGTACACCGGGATCTACGTCGTGGCGATGATCGTGCTCGGCTTCCACCTCTGGCACGCGATCGCGAGCCTGTTCCAGACGCTGGGGCTCTCGCATCCGCGCTTCCGTCCCCTGATCGAGAAGGTCGGCAAGACGCTCGCGGTCCTTCTCGTGCTGGGCAACATCTCGATCCCGCTCTCGATCCTGGCCGGGATCGTGCGCCTGAAGACGGGAGGCTAGGATGAACCTCGACCCCAAGATCCCGTCCGGACCGGTCGCCGAGAAGTGGGACCGGCATCGCTTCCAGATGAAGCTCGTGAATCCGGCGAACAAGCGGAAGTTCGAGGTGATCGTGGTCGGTTCCGGCCTGGCCGGCGGCTCCGCCGCGGCCACGCTGGCCGAGCTCGGCTACCGCGTCCGCTGCTACTGCTTCCAGGACAGTCCGCGGCGCGCGCACTCCATCGCGGCGCAGGGCGGCATCAACGCGGCGAA
>JAGQIB010000336.1:2418-5745 GCA_020431545.1 Gemmatimonadota bacterium | reverse complement strand
AGCGTCCGCTCGATCCGCCGATCGGGGATCAACCACAGTAGTGCCACCGCGACGTAGATCGCCTGTGCGACCCACGGGATTCGCAACGTCGCGAGCAGCGCGAGCACGTACAGGATGGGCGAAGCCTTGCCCTTCCAGTCCGGACCGATCGCGCGCTTGAGGAGTGAGTCCGGTCCCTGGGATCGGATGATGGTGGTCTGCAGGATGAAGTACGCGATCCCCGCCATCAGCAGGATGAATCCGTACAGCGCGAGCGGAGTCGCCGCGAAGTGGTTCTCGCCGAGCCAGCCCGTGGCGAACGGCAAGAGCGACAGCCAGAACAGCAGGTGCAGGTTCGCCCAGAGGATCGAGCCCGTGACGTGCCGGCACGTCTGCAGCATGTGGTGGTGGTTGTTCCAGTAGATCCCGAGGTACACGAAGCTCAGCACGTACCCGAGGAACACGGGCAGCACGGGTCGAATCGACTCCAGCGTGTCGCCGTGCGGCACCTTCATCTCGAGCACCATGATCGTGATGACGATCGCGAGCACGCCGTCGCTGAACGCCTCGAGTCGGTTCTTCTCCATTCGATCCTCCCGTCGGGGGCTGCGCACGTGTCTAGCGCATCGTCGCCGGCAACGCCATCCCGGCGGTCGGGCCATCTCGACCGGACCCACTGCCGCCGTCCTCGGGTATCTTCCCTGCCGGTCGCGACCCGGCACACATCCTGCAACCCGGGTGAGTCCGTTCTGCTTCCCGCGTGTCGCCCCCGACGAACTTCGCCGGCGGCGCATCGCGAACCCGGAGGTGTCACCCGTGAAAACCGCCCTGATCGCCGCCTGCAGCGGCCTTGTGCTCCTGGTCGCGTCGACCGCCGCCTTCGCCGACGATCTTCCGCCGGCGCGCTGGTCCGTGGGGGGCCATGTCGGATGGACACACGTCCCCGACTCGGAGACGAACAGCCTCTCGCTCGGCGCATCCACGCGCGTTCGGCCGATCTCGCCGCTCGGCGCCGAGCTCACCGTGGACTGGCGCAACGACGATCTGGAGAACGGCGAGATCCAGACCGTGCCGGTAACGCTGAGCGGACTTCTGTACATTTTTCCGAACCTGCACGGGACCGTGGGCGTCGGCTGGTACCACACGAAGGCCACGCTCGACGAGATCGGCGGAACCGTGGTCGACTTCGACGACTCCCGCTGGGACGCGGGCCTGCACGTCGGCGGCGGCATCGACATCCCGCTCGGGCCGAGCGCGACCCTCACCGCCGACGCGAAGTACGTGTTCCTCGGCTACGAGCTCCAGAACATCGCGGACACGATCGAGGTCGACGCCGACTTCGTGAACGTGACCGTGGGACTCCAGCTGGGCATCCTCTAGCCCGGCTGCCGCAGACCGACCTTGCCCGGTGCGTGCCGGGCGCGGTCGGGCCGGTCGGGCCGGTCGGGCCGTCGACCGGTCGTCAGGCGACCGCGTCCGCGGCGACCTCGACTTTCGTCCGGACCGAGTTCGCGATGAAGCAGTGCTCGTGCGCCTGGTGATGCAGGCGCTCGAGCTGCTGCGGGTCGGGCTCCTTGTCTCCGCCGAAGCGAACGCGCGGGTGCAGTGTCACGCGCGTGATGGCGAGCTTGCCTTCCTCGTTCTTCTCGAGAACACCCACGGCGTCGTCCTCGTAGGAGTCCACCGTGAAGCGCTTGCGCGCCGCGATCGCGAGAAACGTGAGCATGTGGCAGGCGGACACCGCCGCGACGAAGCCTTCCTCGGGATCCACGCCCTCGGAGTCTCCCTTGAACTCGGCCGCGGCCGTCGCGGGGAACGCGACCCCGGAGTCGAAGCTCCAGCGATGCGCACGATTGTAGGTGTCGTACTCGAAGTCTTCCGTCTGGCGACGCCAGCGGATCTCGGCGCGATGCTCCGACATGTCCGTCTCCTGGGCTCCTCAGGAGCGATCCGTGGGAACCCCGTCGAAGAAGTCCACTTCGCCCGTCTCGAGTGCGTACTCCGCACCGACGACGAGCAGTCCGTCGCTTTCGATCAAGTTCTCGAGGATCTGCGATCCGTGTCGCAGCGCGTTCGCGGCCACGCGAACGTTCGCGCGACCGGCGCTGCGCTTCAGCGCCTCGGGATCGCGCGCCAGGTCCGTGTCGATCAGGCCCTCCACCGCCGGACGGATGCGGTCCACGATGGACAGCAGGTGCCGCGACGACTCGGCCGGCCGCTGCAGCTCCGCGACGGTGGCCTCGATCGCGCCACACCGCGTGTGACCGAGCACGACCACGAGCCGCGTGCCGAACTGCGCGGCGGCGAACTCCACGCTCCCGATCTGGGACGGCGCCACGATGTTGCCCGCCACACGGATCACGAAGAGATCTCCGACGCCCTGGTCGAAGATCGTCTCCACCGGCACGCGCGAGTCCGAGCAACCGAGGATGACCGCGAACGGTCGCTGCCCGGACACGAGATCCGCGCGGCGCGCGTTCGTCATGAGTGTCTCCACGCTCACGACGCCGCAGGCGAAGCGGGTGTTTCCCTGGCGGAGTCGATCGAGCGCTTCGAGAGCGTTGAGCATGAAGGTCTTTCCTCGGATGGGCGATCACCAGCGCCGGATCATACCGGACGCCGGCCGATGTGCGTACTACTCCGACGCGGCCGGCGTCGCCTTCCAGACCGCCAGGAACTCCCGACCGATGGAGTGCGTGGTGCCGAGGATCCGGCCGTCCTTCAGGACTCCGCTCGTGTGGTACTCGCCGGAACCGTCCTCGGTCACGAACGCGAAGTACACGGCACCCCAGTCGGTGTTGAGACGTCCGTCGCGGAGCTCCGTCCCGTAGAACGTGCCCTCGAACGTGTGGCCGTCCACGCTGCGGACGACGAACTCCTGCCAGTACTCGTCGGCATCCGGCGTGGGACGGAGGTCGACCCTCCAGGTGCCGACGAGATCGCTCGGGCTCGGAGTCTCGACGGCGGACGCCGGCTCACCGGCGACGGCGAGGGGCGGGGCGAGCGGACAGACGGCGAGGGCCAGTCCGAGGCCGATCGCGGCCAGCGGGCGGGTGGTGCTCATGGTTCCTCCGAAGGGGCACTTCGTGAGGCGGCGGATCCGGCCCCGGGCCGTCCTCCTCCGCGAGGTCCAGCATACGACGGGTCGATCCCGAAGGCTCCTCCGATTGGCAGCGCGGACACCAGTACGTCGCGCGATGGTGCACGCCGAGGCGGGCATACGCGATCCGCGCGTCGCAGCGCCAGCAGCGTTCCCCGAGCCGCCCGTACACCCAGAGCGTACCTCCGTCCTCGAACCGAGTGACGCGTTCGCCGGGGCGGACGTTCAATCGCAGCAGATCGGCGGCC
>JAGQIB010000336.1:0-2357 GCA_020431545.1 Gemmatimonadota bacterium | reverse complement strand
AACAGCACCTCGCACTTGTAGACGTTGCCGATGCCGGCCGCGATGCGCTGATCGAGCAGCACGTCGGCGATCAGGCTGTCGGCGGGACGGAGCAGGCGAGCGCGCGCCACCAGCGCGGCCGGCTCCACCGCCGGGCCCAGGAGGTCCGGCCCCACGGCCTCGCGAAGCTCCCGGCTGCGCACGGATCGCGCCGCCACGAGTTCGACTTCCCGGGCGTCGAAGCACACCCACACCGTCCCTCCCGTGATGAATCGGATCGACGCGCGACGCGCGGGCTTGCGCCACTTCTCGCCTGGTGCGTACCGGTGCCAGGTGCCCCACATGCCGAGGTGCGATCGGAGAGCCGCTCCGTCCACGAAGTCGAGGTACAGGTGCTTGCCCACGGCGCGTACGGCGCGGATCTCGCGTCCCGCGAGCCGGAGATCCGGGCGCCGCGCGATCTCGCCCTCGGCGATCGTCCGCCCCGGCAGTCGCGCCGCGAAGTACGCGGCGATCCGGTGAACGGTGTCCCCTTCCGGCATCAGGGCGCCCCCGTGTCGGAGAGTCCGCGATACGTCGGCGTGAATCCGGCGCGACGGAACGCCGGCACGAGCGGCGACTCGGACCAGGGCAGGCCGTCGATCTTCTCGATACGCACCCGGCGACGCGACGTCGTGGGAATGCGCCGCAGCGCCGGCGCCGCGATCGCGATCGTCTCCTCGGCGTCGCGCCCGGGCGGAGGCATCACCACCACGTGGCGCGAGCCGAGCCACAGCGCCGGCCACCCGTCCAGCAGCAGCGTCCAGGTTCCCGCCGCGCGTCGCGGGCGCACGGAGCGATCGACGTCGCCCGGCCAGGGCAACAGAGCGCCCCAGGGATTCGCGGGATCGATCGTGGCGAGCACGACGACATCGTCCGGAGTCCGATCGCGCTCGTCCGCGTCTTCGGTACGCGCGGCGCGCAGTCGATCGACTGCGGCCGGGTGCGCGAACTGCGCGCCTGAAAGACCCTCCGCAAAGTAGCCACGCCGCACGCGTCCCGTCTCCTCGAGTCCGCGCAGCACCCGGTACACGGATGCGAATCCGCCGGGCCAGCTCTCCGCCTGCGCGCACTCGCGTGTCACCACGCCGTAGCGCTCGAGCAGCGAGTGCGCGAGCGACAGTGCGCGTTCCGTGCTCGGTGCCGGTGGTCCGGTGACGCTCTCGACGCGCGACCAGCGCCCGGTGACGGCACTCGCGCGCCGGCGCAGTCCTCGGCGACGGTCCATCACCGCCGTGTCTCCGCGCGGCGTCCGCACGAACGCCTCCAGCGCGCCGAACGTGTCGTTCGTCACGCGGCCCGCCCAGGCGAGATCCTCGAGGGCCGCGCGGAAGTCGCCCCCCGTCGCGTCGGGGACTCGGGCGCGCACGTCGGACTCGATCGCCACCGCGAACGACGCGCCGCGCTCCGCCAGAACGTCGAGTACCGCGCGCTCCACCGGGGTCGGTTCCTCGGCATCCTCCGGCTCGATCAGGAACGACGCGTGACCCGCGAGGCCGATCGCGATCTTCCCGTCCCGCGGACCGAGCGCGCCGCGACCGATCCAGTACACCTCTCCCGTCGTCGACAGCGCGTCGAGCTGTTCCACGCGGAAACCGGAGACGCGGGCGGGGAGGATCGAGTTCTTGAGCTCGCTCCACGGGAGCGTCAGCCCTTCGAGCTGCGCGAGCGCTTCCAGCAGGCGATCGGCCCCGCCGGTCTTGCGATCGAGTCCGTGCCACCGCGGCAGGAAGGCGCCGAGCGTGCGCGCGTCGACGGGCGCGGCCTGGTGACGCAATCGTGCGACCGTGCCGCGCTTCAGCCGGCGCAGCACTTCGGCGTCGCACCAGTCGCGCTCGGCTCCGCCCGGTCGGATCTCGCCGTGCACGAGCACGCCCTCCGCGAGAAGCGCGCGGAGACACGGCTCGATCTGCCCCGCCGACACTCCCCAGCGCGCGGCCGGATCGCGGACGAGGAACGGACCGTGCTGCCGTGCCCAGCGGCGCAGGAGTCGCTCGAGCGGGACCGGTACGGGCTCCAGAAACGTCGCGGGGAGGCCCGCCGGGGGAACGACGCCGAGTGCATCCCGATAGAGGCCGGCGTCCTCGGCCGCGATCCAGCGCGCCTCGCCGGCGATCGTCAGCGGGAACGCCCGTCTCTCCTGCTGCAGGCGGGCCAGCCAGGGACCGGGATCCTCGGAGGCGCGCGCGGCGATCTCCTCGGGTGAGAGGTCCCCGAGTCGACGAAGCAGATCGTGTGCCTCGTCGGCGTCGCGCGCCCGGCGATCCTCCGCGAGGTGCTGAAGCGATTCCTCCAGCTCGGAGAGAACGTCGGCGTCGATGAGCTCGCGCAGCTCCGCC
>JAGQIB010000335.1:1884-2275 GCA_020431545.1 Gemmatimonadota bacterium | reverse complement strand
CGGGAAGCGGCAAGTCCACGACGCTCGCCGCGATGATCGACTATCGCAACCGCAGCGAGCGTGGCCACATCCTCACCATGGAGGATCCGGTCGAGTTCGTGCACCGCGACCAGCTCTGCTACATCAACCAGCGCGAAGTGGGCACGGACACCGAGAGCTTCTCCTCGGCGCTCAAGCGCGCGCTCCGTCAGGATCCCGACGTGATTCTCGTGGGCGAGATGCGCGACCTCGAGACGATCTCGCTCGGTATCACCGCGGCGGAGACGGGCCACCTCGTGTTCGGCACGCTGCATACCACGGGCGCGATCCAGACCGTGGACCGCATCATCGACGTGTTCCCGCCGGACCAGCAGCAGCAGGTGCGCGTGCAGCTCGCGGAGACGATCCAGGG
>JAGQIB010000335.1:0-1832 GCA_020431545.1 Gemmatimonadota bacterium | reverse complement strand
GCGCTCAAGGCCTGCATTCGCGAGGGCAAGACCGCGCAGATGCAGAACGTGCTGCAGACCGGATCCAAGCACGGCATGCAGCTGCTGGACGACGTTCTCGTGAAGCTCGCGAAGGAAGGCAAGATCGAGGCGGCCGACGCCGTCGCGAAGGCGCACCATCCGGACATCGTCGCGCGCAACCTGGGCGCTCCGGCGGAGCTGGCGGCCGCCCACGCCTGATCGGATCGCGAAACGACTTTTCGGCCCCCGTTCCGGTGCAACCCGGGGCGGGGGCCTTTCGTAACTCCTTCTGTCCCGTCGAGCCCTTCGAAACGACCGGTGGAAGGAGTCCCCGATGATCGACTACATGGATCCGGCCCGCGCCCGGGTGCGACGCACGGGCTACCAGATCCTCGTGGCCTGGATCCTGTGGGGCGTGCCCACCCAGAGTCGCTCGGAGGAGCGCGACGATCGGCGCAAGCCCGCGGCAGGCCTCGTGATGGGAGAGCCCCAGAAGGTGGGCATCCTGTTCGAGCGCCCGATCAGCCGGTGGACCGCCTGGCAGCTCCAGCTCGGAACGAATCTCGACGACTACTCGCTCGGAGCACGCTGGCTCGTGGGTGCGCCCAACGCTCCGTACGTGTTCGTTGCCGTGGGGGCGAACTCACGGGGCGGCCTCTCCTCGCTGCCTCGTCCGTGGAGTGAGTTCGGGGTCGGAATGTCCGCGGGCAACGAAACGGTTCGGTTCTTCGGAGACGTCGGCATTCTCCCGGGCACCGGTCTCGGCGCGTCGGTCGGTGTCCTCGCATCGGTGGAGCGGCCGGCGGACTCTTCACGCGCAGACGACCGGAGGGTCTGGCGGCGGGATCGGCCCGCCGACGCGGAGCTGAACCAGCGCGACGCTTCCGTCGCGAACGACCGAGACTACCGGAGCGGAGTCTCCTCCGGCTTTCCCTACGCCTTCGCGTTCTCGTACGAGCAGCGCGTCGCCGAGGCCGTGTCGGTCTCCCTGCACGCGGGGAGCCTGATCGTCGCCGGATCCGTGGGCATGCGCGCGATCGTCGGCGCGCAGGACGGCACGGGACTCTATGCGTTCGGCGGCGGTGGCTGGGGCTACGTTCTCGCGATCGAGTCGCCCGGTGTTTCCACGCTGTTCGCGTTCGAAGGTCTGGGTGCTCGCTACTGTCCGGGAACGATCGGTCCGTTTGCGGAGGTCGGCCTGGCTCAGGTCGCCCGGTGGGACGAGCTCGGGACTCCCGTTCTCCCGGTCGCCGCGGTGGGCCTGTTGTTCCAAGCGAACTGATCGAAACCCGGGAGCGAGGGCTCGCCGTCCCCTGCGCCCGCTGCTAGTCTCCGCCCATGACGTCCGAACGCGTACAGAAGACGTTCCTTCTCCTGCTGCTCGCCGCGGTCTCGCTGCTGTTCCTGGCGATGATCCGCCCGTTCCTGATGACGATCGTCCTCGCGGCGATCGCGGCCGGGCTGTGCAATCCGCTCTACCGTCGGCTCTCGCGCTGGCTGCGCGGACGTCGCGTGCTCGCCGCCGCCATCGTGCTGGTAGCGGTGCTCGTGGTCGTGGTGGCGCCGCTCGCGACGTTGACCGGCGTGGTCGTGAACGAGGGTTTCAAGGTCACCGACACCGTGCGTCCGTGGGTGCAGCAGCGCATCGAGGATCCCACCTACGTCGAGCGACGCATCACCGCGCTGCCGTACTCGGAGTTCCTGCTCGAGCACCGCGCGGAGATCTACCGCAAGGCGGGCGAAGTCGTCGGCGGCGTGGGCAACTGGCTCGTGGGCAACCTGTCCGACGTCACCAAGGGCACGGTCTCGTTCCTGTTCCAGCTCGGCGTGCT
>JAGQIB010000334.1 GCA_020431545.1 Gemmatimonadota bacterium | reverse complement strand
TTCAGCACCACGAACGTGGACTTCTACCGACCGATCCCGAGGCTGCACTTCGGACTGCTGGGAGGATGGGCCGGCGGGCACACGACGGTCTGGAACGTCGTCGCGGTGCTGTTGCACGCGTGCGCTTCCGTCGCGGCGTTTCTCCTCGCCGCGGATCTCCTCGGGCGCGCGAATCGCCGGGCGGCCCGCTACGCGGGGCTCGCGTTCGCCCTGCACTTCATCCACGTGGAACCGGTGGTGTGGGCGTCGGGGGTGACCTCGCTCTACGTGGGGCTGTTCCTGTTCCTCGCTTTGCTGTGGTTCCGCCGCGCGCGCCGATCCGGTCGGGCGCGCGACGCGATCCTCTCCGTGCTCGCGTTCGCGGGAGCGCTGATGTCCAAGGAGACGGCGGTCGTGTTCGTGCCGTTGCTCGTGCTCACCACGTGGTGGTGGCCTCCCGTGCGCGCCGACGGTCAGTCGTCCCTGCGCCGGCCGACGTTCGCGGAGTCGGTGCCGTACGCGATCCTGCTCGCGGCGTACTTCGCGATCGTGCTCGGGATCGACCGCGGCGGCGACGCGTCGCCGTACCGGATGGCGATCGGCGGACACCTGCTCAAGAACGTCGCGTTCTTCCTGCTCGGTGGATTCGTCCCCGTGCGCATGTGGGAGATCCAGTCCCTGTGGTCCGGGGCGCCGGGGCTCGGGGCGTTCCTCGCGGAACTCGTGCGACGCCCCCACCTGTTTCTGCCGCTCCTGCTCGGGGCGGTCGCGCTCGTCGCGGCGTGGCTCCGGGGCGGACGCGACGTCCGCGGCGGGTTCCTCTGGATCCTGGCCGCGTCGATTCCGTTTCTCGCGTTGCCGGGCAGCGGCGAGCGATTCCAGTACGTGTCATCCCTCGGGGCCTGTCTCGTGCTGGGGCTTCTGGCCCAGGCGCTGCTCCGGCGCAAGGACCGGATCCCGGGGGGGATCCTCGCCGCGCGCGGCATCGTCCTGGCCGGGCTGCTCGGGCTCGTGGCCGGGGCGGTGGATCGGCAGGCCGACTGGGTCCTGGCCTCGCGCTGGACGAAGGGCATCGTGTCCCGCTGGAGCTTCTTCCAAGGCCTGGATCCCGACGACGCGCTCGTATTTCGGGGGATTCCCGACTCCTGGCGATCGGCCTGGGTGTTCCGGAACGGCTTCGCCTCCATGGTCCGGCTCTACTGGGAGGGACGCCCGTACTGGCGGGAGGGCGAGCCGCCGCCGCCGGGCCATCCGCCGGCCCGCACGATGAGCGTGGCGCTGCGGACCGACGGGACGATCGTCATGGCGCCTTCCCGCGACGCGAAGGCCTCGGGCTCGCCGGCGGGCCCGGCTCCGGCTCCCCCCGCGGTCTCTCCCGGAGCGGGCGACCGGCCTTGACACCCCCGGAGCCGGTTCCTATAGTCCCCGGGTCGCAAGTGGCGCTTCCGTGGGAACTTACCGCCCGCGCCCCTTCCGCCGGCGGCCCGTCTCCCGCACTCCGGGAGAACCGGGGGCCGCGCCGAGAAACGCACCGGTCGCGCTGCGAAGGCCGGGAAGAGGAGGCTCCTTGGCTCGTCGCTTGATCACGGCTCTCAGCCTCTTCGGCCTGCTCGGTCTCGTCGTCGCCCTTTCCGGCTGCCCGCTCTCCTTCGACAAGCAGGAGCGCGAGAACACGAGTCCGATCACGTTCTTCGACACCACGCCCGCGGACACGACGTTCCGCAACGAGGCGTTCTTCCGCTGGATCGGTACGGATCTCGACAGCGACGTCGTGGCGTACCAGTACCAGCTCGTGGAAACGGACGAGACCTTCTTCGAGAGCGGGGGACAGGCGGGCACGGTGGTTCGCTCGCTCGATCCGCCGGGCGGTCCGGACGACAACTGGACGCCGCGTCAGACGGACCAGTTCACCACGTTCTCGGATCTCGACGACGGCTGGTACGAGATGCGCGCGCGGTCGATCGACTCCGAGGGAGCGTTCAGCGAGACGGCTCGGTTCCGCTTCTATGTGTTCTTCGACGACGTGCCGCCCGTACCCGTGATCGGCGACTACGACGAGTTCGGCGAGATCGATCAGATGTGCGGCCGCATCGGCCAGACCACGTCGTACGTGTTCTTCATCAACGCGTCGGACGACAGTCGCCAGCAGACCACTCCGCGCACCGCGATCGAGTACTCCTACGAGCTCCGCGGGCGCAGCCAGAACACGTGCACGTCGCACCTGTCGGACGGGTTCACGGACTGGACCTATTTCCCGAGCGGCTCCGATCCGCTGATCGTCGGAAATGCGCCGCCGACCCAGTACTCCGACCTGTTCGACTCCCAGTGCCTCTGGGACTTCACGCTCCGCGCTCGCGATCCGGCCGGGAACCTCGGCACCGTGAGCTGCTGCATCACGCGCGAGGGAAGCTGCAACTAGTTCGTGCTTCGTCACGGAATTCCTGATCATTCTCCGTGGCCCTCGAAGCCCCCGACTTTCTCGCTCCTCCTCGGCGTATCTGAAGATACGCTCTCGTCGGCGCTCGTCGTCGGCAGCTCCGAGGACCGACGGAGAGTGAACAGGAACTCCGTGACGAAGAACTAGGCGGACAGAGAACTCCCCGATGTGGGGATCCCGAAATCCCGGAGGCGGCCCAAGGCGGGCCGCCTCTTCTTTTGCCGGCCCGCAAGGCGAGCGGGTGGCGTGTCTCGCCCGGTCGCGGTCCCCGCTCGAGCCTCGTGGCGGGCTCCGGCCCGGTCCCGGCTCCCCGAGTCGACCGGCCCGGGGGGCGGAGCCCGCACTTCGGGGCGGCGGGTGGTCGGTGGCGGAAAAAAGTGTGGATTGGGGTCATAATGGGGGTTGCAGTGGGTCAAAGTGGGGCAGTAATCTGCGCCTGGGCAATCCATGGGGACGACGGGGAGGGACTCCCCGCGGCGGGGGCGGGGACGCTCCCGGGAAGGGATCGGTCCGGTGGCTTCGTTCCGCGGTTCTTTCCGGCACAACCTGGACGTGAAGGGCCGCCTGGCCCTGTCCAAGGCGTTCCGGCAGGTGACCGGGGTCAAGACCGAGACCGAGAAGCCCTACCTGGTCCTCACCAAGGGTCTGAACGAGTGCGTGTGGGGTTTCACGGCCGACGAGTGGCCCATCTACGAGCAGCAGCTGCGCGAGAAGCAGTTCCAGGGGCAGGAAGCCCGCGACTTCGTGCTCGAGATGATGCTGCACGTCGAGGACGTCCCGGTGGACGGGGCGGGCCGGATCCTGGTTCCGCCGGCGCACCTGGCGCTGGCCGGACTGGAAAAGGGGAAGGAAGTGCTGGTCCTCGGGATGATCGACCACGTCGAGCTCTGGAATCCCGAGACGTACGAGTCGCACGTGAAGAAGTCCCGCGCCGCGAGCTCCTACGAGGAGAAGGCGAAGGAGCTGTTCTCGCGGCGGGGGTGACAATGACGGGAACGGGACGCCGGATGGACCGGCGTGCGAGGGAGTAGGGCCGGTCGCGCCCGGGTGGGGAGGATGACGTGATCGGGATGACCGTCCACACGACGTCTTCGTGGACCGGGAGGACGACGGTGAGACTTGCACACGACTCGGTCATGCTGGAGCGGGCCGTCGATCTGTGGGCCTCGTCTTCCGCGCGACGCGTCGTGGATGGAACGGTCGGACGTGCCGGCCACTCCCTCGCATTGCTGGGCCGCAACGACTCGGTCCGGCTCCTGGCTCTCGACCGGGATCCGCAGGCCGTGGAGTTCGTGGAGCGCCGCTTCTCCGGCTTCGACGGCCGCGCCCGGGTTCTCCACGGCTCGTACGCCGATCTTCCGCTGCATCTTGCCGCGTGGGGCGAAGGCCCCGTCGACGGGATCCTGCTCGATCTCGGCGTGAGCTCGCCCCAGCTGGACGACGCGTCCCGCGGCTTCAGCACGCGGGCCGACGCGCCGCTCGATCTCCGCTTCGACCGCGCGCGGGGCGCCTCGGCCGCCGAGTGGCTGGCCGACGTCGACCTCGACGAGCTCACGCGCGTGCTGGCCGAGTACGGCGAGGTGCCGCGTCCGCGACGCGTCGCGCGCGCGATCCTCGACGCCCACGCCTCGGCCCCGATCGAAACCACGGGCCGGCTCCGGCAAGTCGTCGAGGGGGTTGCGCGCCGTCCCGGCGAACCTCCGGCGAAGGCGCTGGCCCGTGTCTTTCAGGCGGTCCGGATCGCGGTGAACGACGAGCTCGCGCACCTCGACCGGTTTCTCGCCCAGCTCGACCAGGTGCTCGCGCCGGGGGGGCGCATCGTCATTCTCTCGTTCCACAGCCTCGAGGATCGTCGCGTGAAGCACGCGTTCCGCGAGGCGGCCCGCGATTGCGTCTGTCCGCCGGAGTTGCCCGTGTGCCGGTGCGGCGGCAAGCGCGCGTGGCTGCGCGAACTGACCCGCCGTCCGCTCACCGCGGACGCGGAGGAGCTCGCCCGCAACCCCCGTGCGCGCAGCGCTCGTCTGCGTGCGGCGGAGCGCATCGGGGAAGGGGCGGCATCATGACCGAGACGAACCGCGCGGAGAGAGCGGGAGAGGCCGCGAAGGTCGCTCGCCGTCATCGACGGGAACGGAAGAGGGTGCTGGGGTGGACGGCCGCGGCCCTTCTCGGTTTCCCGCTCCTCTTCGCGGCCGTCTGGTGTCGGATGGAGGTGTGCGAGGAGCTGCGCCGGCAGGACGAGCTCCTCGCCCGCCGCGACGCGCTGCAGCACGCGCGCTGGAAGCTCACGGGAGAGAAGTCGCGACTGTCGACCTGGGAGGAGCTCGAGCCCCGCGCGAAGGCGCTCGGTCTCCGCGAGCCGAAGTCGCAGCAGGTCGTGTGGATCGCACGGAACGGATCGGAGGACCGGCGATGAGAAGGAAGAAGGCGCAGCCGAAAGGCGACCGCTTCCTCGGCCGGAGCCTCTTCATGCTCGGGGTGGCTCTCGTTCTCGGAGGCCTGGTCGTCGCGCGGCTGGTACAGGTCCAGGTCTTCGAGGCGGAGCCCCTCCGGAATCAGGCCCGCACCCAGCAGCAGCGCAAGATGGCGTTGCCGGCGGCGCGCGGGTCCATTCTCGATCGCGACGGCGAGCCGCTCGCGATCACCCTGCGCGCGAGCCGCCGCGGCGATCTGCCGGAGGAGCGGATCTACCCGCGCGGCGAGCTCGCCTCGCAGGTGCTGGGCTTCGTCGCGCGCGACGGTCTCGGGCGGGAGGGAGTGGAGCTGGCGTTCGAGCCCGAGCTCCGCGGCCGCGACGGTTTCCGGATCGTGAGCGCGAACGCCCGCGGCCACCTCGCCACGATGCCCGGCAACGATCTCCGCTCGCCGCGCGACGGTTCGCACATCGTGCTCACGATCGATCCCACCATGCAGGCGGTGCTGGAGCGGGAGCTGGAACGGGTGGTGCGGTCGACGGGGGCGCTGGCCTCCACCGGCGTGCTGCTCGATCCGCGCACCGGCGACGTGCTCGCGATGGGCTCGTTCCCGGACTACGACCCCGCGAAGCCGGGAAGCGCGCCGGCCGATCATCGTCGGCTCCGCGCGCTGGCCGACCTGCTCGAGCCGGGCTCGACGTTCAAGGTCGTGACGGCGGCCGCGTGTCTGGAGGAGGGGCTCGCGTCCCCGGGCACCCGGGTGGACTCGTACGAGCGCCTCGAGCTCGCGGGCGGAACGACGCTGCGCGACCGCAAGGACTTCGGGCGCGTCTCGCTCGAGGAGACGATCGTGCAGTCGATCAACACGGCCACGGCCCAGTTCGCGCGCAAGCTCGGCCCGGACACGCTGTACGACTACGCGCGCGCGTTCGGGTTCGGCTGCATCACCGGGATCGAGCTGCCGGGTGAGGTCAGCGGGATCCTGCGGCGGCCGGCGAACTGGTCGGGCCGTTCGCTCGAGACGGTCTCGATCGGGCAGGAAGTCGCGGTGACGCCGCTTCAGCTCGCATGCGCGTACGCGGCGGTCGCGAACGAGGGCGTGCTGCTGACGCCGCGGGTGGTGCGTGAGGTCCGTTCCGCGGCGGGACGTCGCGAGCGGACGTTCCCCGTGCGTCGTGTCCGTCGGGTGATGTCGCCGGAGACGGCGCACGAGCTCACGCGCATCCTCACCCAGGTCGTGGAACGCGGTACGGGCGATCAGGCCGGCATCCCCGGCGTGAGTGTCGCCGGCAAGACCGGCACCGCGCAGTGGTTCGACGCCGAGACCGGCGCGTACGACCGGAGTCGTCACGTGTCCGTCTTTGCGGGGTTCGTTCCCGCCGACGATCCGCAGATCGTGGGCGCGGTGGTGGTGGATCGACCGGCGGGCGCCGGGGACGGCGGTCTCGTGGCCGCGCCCTGCTTCCGCCGCATCGTGGAAGGCACGCTGCTTGCGCAGCGCGCCCCGATGATCGCCCGGGCGGACAGCCCGGAGCGGGAGGAAGGGTGAGCGCGGGCATCGTGGAGAGAACCGGCAGGTCGGTGGCCGAACTGGCGAACGGGATTCCCGGGCTCAGGGTGGTGCGTGGGTCCGAGCGGGACGTGAAGCGAGTGCGTCTCGACTCGCGGGCGGTGGAGCCCGGGGATCTGTTCGTCGCGGTGCGAGGTGGACAGTTCGACGGCATGAAGTTCGCGAACGAGGCACTGGCGCGGGGGGCGACGGGGGTGGTGGCGGATGTGGATGCGCAGCCCCCCGCGACCGGTGCTTGGCTCGTGGCGGAGCGTCCGCGGCAGGTCGCCGCTCTGCTCGCCGCGCGCGCGTTCGGGGACCCGTCGCATCGTCTCGACGTGATCGGCGTGACCGGGACGAACGGGAAGACGACCACGACGTTCCTGCTGCGCTCGATCTTCGCGGCGGCGGGGCGGCGTCCCGCCGTGCTCGGCACGCTCGGCGCGTTCCTGCCCGGCCGCGAGCACCCGCAGGAGAGAACGACGCCGGAGGCGCCCGAGCTGCAGGCGTCGTTGCTGGCGGCGGCGGAGGCCGGCGCCGACGTCGTGGCGATGGAGGTGTCGTCGCACGC
>JAGQIB010000333.1 GCA_020431545.1 Gemmatimonadota bacterium | reverse complement strand
GGCGCGGCCGCGACTCCGAGGATCACGAGCGCGAAGGGTGCGAGCAGCGCGCGCGTCAAGCTCGCGCCCCCGCGAGCTCTTCGTACAGATCCGCGACCCGACGGGCCAAGTGGTCCAGGCGGTACTCCTCCGCGCGCGCGCGCCCGGCCGCGCCGAGACGCCGGCGCTCCTCCGGTCTCTCCACGAGTTCCGCGACCGCCGCGGCGAGCGTGGCCGGGTCCCCCGCCAGCCGACCTTCCCGACCGTCGCGCACGACCTCGGGAATGCCACCCACCGGAGTCGCCACGATCGGAACGGCGTGCGCCATCGCGTCGAGCAGCACCGTGCCGAGCGCCTCGAACGCCGAAGTCAGCAGGAACACGTCCACCTCCGCCCAGAACGAATCGAGATCCGCCAAGAAACCCGGAAGCCGAACCCGGCCTTCGAGTCCGGCTTCTCGGATTGCAACCTCGACCGAGCCGCGGAGTTCCCCCTCGCCCGCCCACACGAACCGGAGATCCGGATCGGCGGCGGCGCAGCGACGTACGGTTTCGACCCAGGCCGCGGGATCCTTCTGCGGGGTGAACGCCGCCAGCGTTCCGATCACCCGTCCCCGGCCCGAGCGCGCCTCTCGTGTTGCCGGCAGCGGCAGCGGGATCCCGCTCGGGATCCGTCGCACCCGTTGCTTCGGGACGCCGGCCGTGAGCAAGGACGACTCCACGGCCTCCGAGATCGCGATGTAGTGATCGGCGAGATGGCGATACTTCCACCGGCCGAACGCTCCGCGGGCCGGCAGCTCGAGCCGACGGGTCACGACCACCGGGCGCGTCCCCGTGAGTCGTGCCGCGATACCGCCCACGGCGTGCGCCCGAGCCGTGTGCAGATGCACGACGTCGGGGCGATGGCGACGATAGATGCGACCGATCCGGGCGATCGCGAGCGGATCGAGATCGCCGGCCGCGCGGACGGTCTCCACGGGCACGTGCGCGCGCGCGGCCCGCTCCGCGAGCGGCGAGTTCGGCGAAGCGACGACGGTCCCGTCGATTCCCTGCCGCGCGAGCTCCTCCGCGAGAGCGAGAACCTGACGTTCTCCTCCCCGCCAGCTCGTCGCCGGGTCGACATGGACGACGCGCATCAGGCGGCGTTTCGTTCCGTGGCTCGTTCGGAAGGCGGCGGCGCGGCCGAACGGCCGAGTCGCCGGTAGTGGATCACGGAGAGCAGCTCGCGGAACGCGGCACCGTTCTCGACGTCCGAGTGCAGACGTTCCGCGCGGGCGCGCGCCTCCTGCGCAAACTCCGCGGTGAGCTCGCGGTCCTTCAGGGTCTCGGCGATCACCCGGCCGAGCTTCTGATGCGCTTCCGCCTCCACGAGCATGCCGACTTCCTCCGGCGGGGCGAGCTCCTCGGTGATCGCGACGCGGGTGCCGAACACCGGCAGGCCGGACGCGAGCGCTTCCACGATCGCGACCTCGACCCCGGCGACGATCCACTCCGCGTGGCGTTCGCGGTGGGCGGCGAGATAGGCATCCGCGAGGCGGTAGAGGTCGGGCATCTCGTGCGGCTCCACGCGAGGCAGGAATCGCACGTGTCGCTCCACGCGCGCCTCCTTCACCGCCTTCTTCTCCCGTCGCTCGTCGGCGCCCACCACGATCAGCACCGCACTCCGTCGCTGACCGCGAAGGACGGCGAACGCGCGGTACACCGTCTCGAGGTCCTTGGCCGGTCCCCGGCCCGCCACCGTGAGCAGGACCGGACCGCGTTCCGCCTTCAGCTTCTTGGCGAGCGCGGCCGGCTTCTCCCCCGGCCGGAATCGTTCGAGATCCACCCCCACGGGTACCACGTCGAGCTGCTGCGGCAGCACGCCGCACTTGTAGGCCTCCAGGCGACACGAGGCACTCGCGGTCACGAGGCTCGCCGCCTCGTCGAACAGTCGGAGAAACCGTGCCCCATCGGCGCCGCCTTCGCGGATCTTGCGCCGCGCCGTCGCCAGCGCCGGCGCCTCGACGTGCAGGAGATACGGAATCCCGTGCTGCTCCTTCAGCTCGCGCGCGGCGGTGGCCTCCTCGCCAAGCCCGCAGGCGACCACGAGATCCGGGCGACGGCGGCCGAGAATCCAGTTCCGGTGACGCTCCCGCGCCCAGCCGCCGCCGAATCGCGCGAGCAGCGCCGGCACGCGATGGACCGCGGCGTCGACGCCGAGGGCACCGGAGCTGCCCGGAGTCCCCGCGATCAGGTACGTGCCGTCGGCCGGCTGTCGCCGCACGATCGAGGCGACGAGGTGGGACCGACCGGAGACGACGGGCGGGATCTCGTCCGCCAGAAAGAGGACGTCGAGGTCGCGCGGGTTGGGGGCCAAGTCACTTCTCCTGTCGCGGGACAATCGCGGGATTCTAGGGGGGGCCCGGTGCGGTGTCCAGAAGGCGGTCCAGCTCGCGAAGGACGGGTGCGGGCGGCAGGTCGTCCAGCCCCGCGCAGCCCTCGGCCGCGGCGTGGACCGTCCGGTGAAGCCCCCCGCGCGGGGTCCAGTGCCGAGGATCGGTGGAGCCGAATACGCCCACGGTCGGCGTGCCCTGGACCACGGCGAAGTGGCGGCCCAGGCAGTCGGTGCAGACCACCACCGCCGGCGTGGCGAGCATCGCCCCCATCTCGAGGAGCGACGTCGGTGGCGCGAGCCGCGCCGCGTCGCCCGCGGCCGCGGCGATCGCCTCGGCGTCGTCGGGATCGGGCGGCCCCCACACGATCAACGTCGGCTCACCGAAGCGCTCGGCCAACGCGCGGGCGCCGGCCGCGAAGCCCTCCACCGTCCACCGCTTGCTCGCCCAGGATCCGCCGGGGAGCACGGCGCCCCACCGCGAACCCGGTGCGTAACCGAGATCCTCGAGCAATCGCGCGGCCCGCGTCCGGTCGGCCTCGGTGCCCGGTGCGTTCGCTCGCGCTTCGCCTTCCCAGCGCACGCCCGCCTGACGGAGGAAATCCAGCAGCACGTCGCCGGCGTAGCGGTTGTCCTCGGCGGGGCTCCCGCGAAATCGCGGAACCCGCACGTTGTACGAAACGCGGCGTGCGCCGCGATCGAGTCCCACCCGCCAGCGCGCTTGCGACGCCGCCGTCATGATCGCGGTCCGCGGGTTCGAGAACAGATCGAACACGATGTCCGGAGCGCCCTCGCGGAGCCATCGGATCGCGTCCCACATGGATCCGCCGCGGATCCGACCTTCGTCGGCCGGCCCCCCGAGCAGGAAGATCCGGTCGAGGCGGGGATCCGACTCCAGGAGCGTCCGGGAAGGACGCTCGACGATGTAGTCGATCCTCGTGTCGGGCCACGCTCTCCGCAACGCGTCGAGCACGGCGGTGGAGAGCACGACGTCGCCGAGGCCACGCGGTCGGACCACCGTGACGCGAGCGGGACGCAGATCGTCCGGAAGTCTCATCGCCGACCCTCCAGACGCCGGAGCTTCGCGTACTTGAGAAAGACGGAGTACGCGGACGTGACGCAGAGGATCCAGCCTTCGATCCCGTCGCGCCAGCCGCCCTGCACGAGCCACTGCTTCGCGAAGCGCGCGACCGGGCGCCCGCTCAGGTCGCCGAAACGTGGCCGCCGACCGCGACGCATGGCCTCCTCCGCGCCGAGCGTGGAGTATCGATCGACCTTCTCGAGCCAGGCTCCGAGGTCCGTGCAGGAGTGGTGCCACAGCTTCTCGCGCAGCTGCCCGGCCCCGGCGTCGAGGCGCACCTCCTCGTGAACGCGCACGTCCTCGTAGCGGCCGTGGCGACGATCGAAGAGACGCAGGACCTTGTCGCGCTGCCAGCCGCAACCCCGGATCTCGCGTCCGAGGAACGTGTTGCGACGGTGGATCCAGTAGCCGGGCGCGCTTGGCGACGCCAGGATCTCCCGGACCTCCCGCGCGAGCTCCGGCGTGGCTCGCTCGTCCGCATCGAGGATCAGGACCCAGTCGTGGGTGACGCGTTCGAGTCCCCAGTTCTTCTGGGCGGCGTGCCCGGCGAACGGGTGCACGAGCACGCGGGCGCCGCATCGCTCCGCGATCGCGCGGGTGTCGTCCGTGCTCTCCGAGTCCACCACCACGATCTCGTCCGCGAATGCCACGCTGCGCAGACACTCCTCCAGATTCGCCGCCTCGTTGCGCGTGGGAACCAGCACGGAGAGCTTCGTCACGTCACGCCTCCCGTGGCGGGGCGATGCCGTCGCCGAGCGGCGCGAGACGTCCGGCGGCGATCGCCACGCCGACCAGGAAGCACAGCAGCGCGAGGATCTCCGAATCGCCGAGATTCCACTCCAGCAGTCCGGCCGCGAGAAAGCCGACCAGCGCGCCCTCCGCCGCGTCGACCACGCGACGCAGGAAGCCGCGGGTCGGGCGGCGCGCCCGGCCGAGCGCCCGGAACAGCCCGATGAACAGCCAGGTCAGGGCGATCAGGCCCGGGATTCCCATGGACGTGGCCACGTGCACCGGTACCGAGTGCATGTGCCCTTCCATCGGCGCGCCGGGGGACTTGACCCGGGCGTACTCGGGCTGGAGATCGCCGAGTCCCCACCCCGTGAGCGGACGTTGCTCGAACAGCGTGATGCCGTTTCGCCAGATCTCGAGACGATCGAGGTTCGCGTAGCTCGCGGGATTCGCGAGATCGAGCGCACTCTCGCGCAACGTCGGCGGCGCGAGGACGAGTGCGACCGCCCCGATCAAGAGCACGACCGCGCCGCTGACGTAGCCCCGGAAGATCGCGAGGTACAGCAGACCGACGGAGGTCCCGAGCCACGCGCCCGGCAACGCGCCGAAGAACTGGGAGGCGAGGATGGCCGCGGCCGCGATGCCCGCTCCCCAGCGTCGCGACGCGGGCAGCTCGCGACAGCCCACGAACAGGATCGCCGGGAACGTACACAGCAGGAGCAGGCCGGAGTTCGTGAGGTAGAAGCCGTGGAACCCCCGGATCCGCACCGCCATCTCGGGGCCGCCCTGCAGAAAGAACGTGAGCACGCCGTACAGCGACGTGACGCCGGCCGCGAACAGCAGCGTCATGAACAGGCGTCCGATGCTCCACGGCCGCCAGAGCGCGGCCGGCGGCCAGAACACCACGGCCCAGAGGACGAGCTTCTTGAGCTTGCCGGCACTCCCGATCGGATCCGGCGCGAACGCCGTCGCGAGGAGCGACGCGACGATCCACGCGAGCAGCGGCCACTCGATCCCGAGGGGGCGCCAGTCGAAGCGCGTGCGGCGACCCCGATCGACGAGCGCCACCGCGGCCGCGAGACCCATTGCCGCCTGGCTCACGGCGATCGAGAGGACTCCGCTCAGCGAGTAGACGACGAGGAGATACTCCGGGAGCTTCTTCACGCGACGAGCTCCCGGTACAGGCTCTCCGTCCGATCGACGGTCCTCTCCACGTCGTACTCGGTGGTGGCGCGCACGTGAGCCCGCTCGCCGAGCTCGCGCCCCCGCTCCGGAGACGACAGCACGGACTCCAGCGCGGCCGCGAGCGCCGGCACGTCGCCCGGGGGCACGATCAGTCCCGCGCCTTCGGCGAGCGCTTCCGCGTTGCCGCCCGCATCCGAGGCGATGCACGGCCGAGCACGCACCATCGCCTCGAGCAGGGCGAGCGAGAAACCCTCGATCGTGGACGGCAGCACGAACACGTCGAGCAGGCCCGTGAGGTCCGCGACGTCGTCCCGGAATCCGAGGCAACGCCACGTCACGCGATCGGGCAGCTCGGCCGCGGCCCGCCGGATCGCGTCGTCCGCCTCGAAGCCCGCGAACACGATCTCCAGCGGAAACGGGAGACGCGCCGCCGCCGCGAGCAGTTCCTCCTGCGACTTGCGACGGGCCATCGTGCCCGCCACCGGCACCCCCGGCCGCAGTCCCAGCTCGCCGCGGAGGCGTTCCACGCGCGAGGGATCCGGCTGCGCGACCTCGTCCAGCGGCAGTCCGTTGCGGATCACGCGCACGTGATCGCCCGGCATCCCCCGTCGTCGCATCCCGGCCGCGACGTTCTCCGACACCGCGATGATCGCGTCCGTGGTCGCCGCGTCGAAGCGCGAGCGCAGCACGCCGCCGCTCGAGAGCGCGACGTTCCGACGCGTGTGCACCACGCGCGAACGCAGCCCGAGGAGTCGCGCGTACGACAGCACGCGACGATCGAGCGATGCGTGGGCGTTCGCCACCTCGATGTCGTGCTCCTCCATCCAGCGTTTCCAGTGGCGCGCGGCCGCGATCAGCGACGGTCCCCGCCCGAGGCGCATGTCCACGCGACGTACGGATCCGTCGGTGAAACGGCTCGCGAGCAGACTCTCCGGACGACAGGCGAGGTGCACCTCGTGTCCGCGGCGGGCGAGACCGCGTGTGAGCCACGTGATCGAGTTCGTCGAGCCGCCGATGTCTCCCTGGTGCGTGAGCTGGAGGATCCTCATCGCGCGAGCGTCGCCCGGATCGCGCGCAGGAGGTCCGTCGTGGAGTGGTCCTTGGGATCGCCGACGATCGCCGTGCGTCCGCCGATCTCGCGCGTGATCTCCCGCTCGGGCACGGTGTCCGCGGTGTAGTCGGTGCCCTTCGCGTGCACGTCGGGCCGGAGCGCGCGCAGCACCGAGATCACGTCGCGTTCCTCGAACACCACGACACGGTCCACGCAGCGCAGCGCGGCCACGATCTCCGCACGCTCCGCCGCCGGCAGGAACGGTCGCCCGGGGCCCTTGAGCTCGCGCGCACAGGCGTCGCCGTTCACCGCCACCACGAGATAGTCGCCCTCCGCCGCCGCGCCCTCGAGGTACCGAACGTGCCCGACGTGAAAGAGGTCGAAGATCCCGTTCGCGAGCACGACGGTGCGGCCGGCCGCCTTCGCCGCCTCCACCTCGCGGCGCGCCTCAGGAAGCGACAGGACGCGTCGGGTGTCCGGCGACACGCTCGATCTCCTCGGCGGTGGTCGTGGCGGCGCCGTGCTTCTGGACCACGATGCCCGCCGCGATGGTGGCCACGCGCGCCGCCTCGACCGGCGTGGCGCCCGCGGCCAGCGCGAGCAAGGACGTGGCGGCGACCGTGTCCCCCGCCCCCGTGGTGTCCGCGGCCTCGGCCGTCCCCCAGATCGGGATCGCCGTGTACGAGCCGCCGCGCTCCGCGACGGCCATTCCATCGTGCCCGCGCGTCAGCAGCAGGAACTCCGCGTCGAGCGACGCGCGCAGCCGCTCCGCCGCCTCCCGCACGTCGGCCTCGCCGCGAATCGGCGCGCCGAACGCCTGAACCGCTTCGTCCTCGTTCGGCGTGGCGAACGTGACGCC
>JAGQIB010000332.1 GCA_020431545.1 Gemmatimonadota bacterium | reverse complement strand
TGTACGACATCGGCTTCCAGAACCTCTCGCGCGCACTCGCCTCGGGCAAGCCGATCAAGACGCTGGTCGTGGACACGCAGGTCTACTCGAACACGGGCGGACAGGCGTGCACGTCGGGCTTCATCGGTCAGATCTCCGACATGGCCCAGTACGGGAAGGCGATCCAGGGCAAGCAGGAGCCGCGCAAGGAGATCGGACTCCTCGGCATGGCGCACCGGAACACGTTCGTGCTGCAGAGCACGATCGCGCACCCGAGCCACATGATCGAGGGGTTCATCCACGGCCTCAAGCAGCGGCGACCGGCCCTGTTCAACCTGTACTCGTCTTGCCAGCCGGAGCACGGCATCGGCGACGACATGTCCTCGCAGCAGGCGAAGCTCGCGGTCGAGTCGCGGGCCTACCCGCTGTTCACGTACGACCCGGAAAAGGGCCTCACCCCGGACGAGTGCTTCGATCTCTCCGGCAACCCGGCCCTCGAGACGGCCTGGCCGAACTACACGGTGAAGTACCGCGAGGGCGGGCGTGACCGCGAGATGACGTTGCCGCTCACGTTCGCGGACTTCGCGATCACGGAGGTCCGGTTCCGGAAGCACTTCCGCGTCGCGCCGGCGGACACGTGGAACGAGAAGATGATCCCGCTGGCCGAGTTCCTCGAGCTCGAGGAACCGGACCGGGCCGGGCGCTTCCCGTACATCTGGTCCGTGGACAAGGCCATGCGGCTGAGCCGCCTGCTCGTGGACCGCACGATCGTGGAGTCCTGCGAGGATCGCGCGAACTTCTGGACGATGCTGAAGTCGCTGGCGGGCCTGGATCGCGCCGAGATCTCCGAGGAGGCGATCGAGGAGCGCGTGCGCGCCGACGTCGCCGGGAAGATCGCCGCCGGCCTCGTGCGACTGGCCGGCGGCGGCGACGTGTCCCTCGCCGCCTCGGCCGAAGGCGGCGTCGCGACCGCGGCTCCGGCCGCGGCCGGGGAAGCCGCGCCGGCCCCGAACGGGGACTGGATCGCTCCCTGGATCGACACGCCGGAGTGCACGGCCTGCGACGAGTGCATCAAGCTGAACCCGAAGATCTTCGAGTACAACGCGGACAAGAAGGCCGTGATCAAGAACGCCACGGGCGGTCCGTACGAGGATCTCGTCAAGGCCGCGGAGCGCTGCACCGCGCGGGTGATCCATCCCGGACTGCCCAAGGACCGTTCGGCGAAGAACGTCGACGATCTGATCCAGCGGGCCGAGAAGTTCAACTAGGGGAACGCCGTGGGACTCCTGGGTCTCAAGACCTTCCGGCACGGAGTGCACCCGCCGGAACACAAGACGGAGACGAGCGCGCTCGCGATCCGGCAGTTCCCTTTCGCGGATCCGCTGGTGGTGCCGCTCTCGCAGCATCTCGGCAAGCCCGCGGTGCCGATCGTGCGCGAGGGACAGGAGGTCGCGCGCGGGCAGTGCATCGCGCGACCGGACGGGTTCGTCTCCGTGGCGATGCACTCCCCCGCCTCGGGCATCGTGCGCCGGATCGCGCTCGCACCCGGCGGCGGCGGTCGGATGATCCCGTCCGTGTTCATCCAGCCCTTCCCCGGCTCCACCCAGGAGGTCGCGGAGGGCAAGCCGTGCCCGGTCGACGCGGAACCCGACACGATCGTCGCGGCGATCCAGGCGGCGGGTGTGGTAGGGCTGGGCGGGGCCGCGTTCCCGACGCACGTGAAGCTGAAGATCCCGGAAGGGAAGCACGTCGACACGCTGATCATCAACGGGGTGGAGTGCGAGCCCTACCTCACCACCGACCACCGGGTGATGCTGCAGCAGCGGGACGACATCTACGAGGGGATCCGCTACCTGCTCCGCGTGTGCGGCGCGCAGCGCGCGATCATCGGCGTGGAAGCGAACAAGCCCGATGCGGCCGAGCATCTTCGACAGGGGCTGCCCGCCGACCTGCCCGCCGAGGTCGCGGTGCTCCGCGTGAAGTACCCGCAGGGCGCCGAGAAGATGCTGATCACCGCGCTGCTCGGACGCGAAGTGCCGTCCGGCGGGCTGCCGCTCGACGTGCACGCGATCTGCGTGAACGTCGCGACGACGGCGGAGATCGGCCGGCTGCTGCCCCGCGGACGCGGCATCCACGAGCGCGTCATCACGATCACCGGACCGGCCGTGACGAAGAAGGGCAACTACCGCATCCCGATCGGGACGCCGTTGCGCTACCTGCTGGAGCAGGCCGGCGTCACCGGCGACGTTTCCCGCGTGTTCCTCGGCGGCCCCATGATGGGGCAGGCCGCGTCCACGCTGGACCAGCCGATCACCAAGGGGACGTCGGGAGTCGTCGCGTTCGACGAGCCCTCGGCGCAACGTTCCGCTCGGCCGGTATACCCCTGCATCCGGTGCGCGTACTGCGTCGACGCGTGCCCGATCTTCCTCGATCCCTCGACCCTCGGCGCGCTCGCGCGCAACGGCGAGTACGACCGGATGGCGAAGGAGTTCCACCTGATGGACTGCTTCGAGTGC
>JAGQIB010000331.1 GCA_020431545.1 Gemmatimonadota bacterium | reverse complement strand
ACCTGCACAAGACGTTCGCGACGCCGCACGGCGGCGGCGGACCCGGCGCCGGTCCCATCGGGGCGTCGGCGGCGCTCGCGCCGTACCTGCCGACCCCGCTGCCGAGCCGGCGCGACGATGGCGCCTGCTTCCTGGACGACGATCGGCCCAAGTCGATCGGACGCATGCATGGCTGGTACGGGAACTTCGGCATCCTCGTGCGCGCGTACGCGTACCTGCTCTACCACGGCCGCGACGGCCTCCGGGACATCTCGGAGACGGCGGTGCTGAACGCGAACTACCTGCGCGCGCGCCTCTCGGGCGAGTACCACCTGCCGCACGACCGCGCGTGCATGCACGAGTTCGTGCTCTCGGGGTCCCGGCAGAAGGCCCTCGGCGTCCGGACCATGGACATCGCGAAGCGGCTGCTCGACTTCGGATTCCACCCACCCACGGTCTATTTCCCGTTGATCGTGGAAGAAGCCTTGATGATCGAGCCCACGGAATCGGAAAACGTGGAGACCCTGGACCGGTTTGCGGAAGCGATGCTCGACATCGCCCGGGAAGCGCGCGAGGCTCCCGACGTGGTGAAGAGCGCCCCGCACACGACCCCGGTCGGTCGGGTGGACGAAGCGGGCGCGGCCCGCAACCCGGACCTGTGCTGGAGAGGTCGCTGCGGATGAGTCTGGCGGGACCCGCGTGGGAAATGTGGCCCTTGAAGAAGCAGCCCGCGCGGGGCGTGTTCGCGGCCGTGGTCATCGCGGGAAGCGTGATCGGCGCCTGGTCCTGGACCGAGAGCGCCGCGCTCACGGGGATGGCGGCCGCGGTGCTGATCGTGACGACGTCCCGGTTCTTCTTCCCGACCCGGTACCGGCTGTCGGCGGAGGGAGTCGAGATCGGTCGGCCCTGGCGGACCCAGCGTCGTCCGTGGGCGGACTTTCGCGGGATCCGGCGGGCGCCCGGACAGCTCGTGCTGTCGCCGTTCGAGCGGCCCACGTGGCTCGACGCTTTTCGCGGCGAGACGCTGCTGCTCCCGGGAGACCGGGGAGAGGTCTTGAAGTATGTGGAAGCAATGGTGGGGCCGGAAGCCCGAACCGGGCATCGGTGAGGAATCAGGGGGGACGTTCCGCGTGGGCGGTGAGCCCGCGCACGACTTCCTCTCCGAGGACGACGACCGGCTCCTCGACCGGACCGCCCAGGCGGTCGTCCGGTGGGGGATGTCGGTGCCCGCCATCTTCATGCTGGAATCGTCGAAGCCGCTGTCGTTCGTCGGCAGCCAGTTCCTGCACTTTCTCTCGCCGATCGTGCACACGGTGTTCAACGCGAAGGAACTCGATCAGTTCGCGAAGATGCTCGAGCGCCGGGAGACGATCGAGGAGTTGATCCGGCGGATCGAACGCGCGGAGGACGACGCGCGATCCGCCACCAAGGGGTAACGTCGCATCGCGGCCTGGCGCCGCGAGTCTCAACCAGGAAGGGAACCCGATGTCCGAAACGCCGCTCGATCCATCCAAGATCAAGTCGATTCTGGCGACCGACTGCGGCAGCACGACGACGAAGGCGATCCTCATCGAGTGGCGCGAGGGCGAGTTCCGCCTGATCGTGCGCGGTGAGGCGCCGACGACCGTCGAGGCTCCGTTCGAGGACGTGACGAAGGGCGTGCTGAACGCCATCGAGGAAGTCGAGGAACTCGCCGGTCGCAAGTTCCTCGAAGGTTCCCGGATCGTGACGCCGACCCGCGACGACGGTGTCGGCGTGGATCTCTACGTCTCCACGTCGTCGGCCGGCGGCGGTCTCCAGATGGTCGTGGCCGGCGTCGTCAAGACGATGACGGCCGAGAGCGCCGAGCGCGCCGCGCTCGGTGCCGGCGCGATCGTGATGGACGCGCTCGCCTCGAACGACGGCCGCCGTCCCCACGAGCAGATCCGGCGCATCCGTCACCTGCGACCGGACATGATCCTGCTGTCCGGGGGCATCGACGGCGGCGCGGTCGAGCACGTCGTGAAGCTCGCGGAGATCATCGAGGCCGCCGACCCGCGGCCGCGTCTCGGCAGCAGCTACAAGCTGCCGGTGATCTACGCCGGCAACAACAAGGCCTCGGATCAGATCGAGAAGGCGCTCGCCGCGAAGACGGATCTCTCCGTCGTGCCGAACCTGCGTCCGGTGATGGAACGCGAGAATCTCGGCCCGGCGCGCGACAAGATCCACGATCTGTTCATGGAACACGTGATGGCGCAGGCGCCCGGCTACCGGAAGCTGATGGAGTGGGTGGGGGTTCCGATCATGCCGACCCCGGGCGCGGTGGGGAACATCATCCAGACCATCGCGAAGCAGCACGGACTCGACGTGCTCGGCGTGGACATCGGCGGCGCCACTACCGACGTCTTCTCCGTGTTCGGCGAGACGTTCAACCGCACGGTGTCCGCGAACCTCGGCATGAGCTACTCGATCTCGAACGTGCTGACGGAAGCGGGCGTTCCGAACGTGATGCGCTGGGTCCCGTTCTCCATGGACGAGAAGGACCTCCGCAACCGCATCCGCAACAAGATGATCCGCCCCACCACGATTCCCCACTCGCTGGAGGAGCTGATGGTGGAGCAGGCGCTGGCGCGCGAGGCGCTGCGTCTCGCGTTCGAGCAGCACAAGGCGATGGCCGTCGGCCTCCGCGGCGTGCAGCGCGAGCGCACCGTGTCGGACACGTTCGAGCAGACGGGCTCGGACGCCACGATCGTGGACATGATGGCGCTCGATCTGCTGATCGGATCCGGCGGCGTGCTCTCGCACGCGCCGCGACGGAACCAGTCCGCGATGATGCTGGTGGACGCGTTCCTGCCGGAAGGCGTGACCCGCCTCGCGGTGGACTCGATCTTCATGATGCCGCAGCTCGGAGTGCTCGCGGAGGTCCACCCGGCGGCCGCGACCGAGGTGTTCGAGAAGGATTGCCTGATCTGGCTCGGCACCTGCGTGGCGCCGCGCGGTCAGGTGAAGCCCGGCAAGTCGTTCATGACGGTGGAGTACACGAAGTCCACCGGCGGCAGCGAGCGCCACGAGATCCTGTTCGGTGACTTGCAGCTCATCCCGCTCGAGGCCGGAGAGTCCGTCCGCGCGAAGATCACGCCGGCCAAGGGCTGCGACGTGGGGGCCGGTCCCGGCAAGACGGTGGAGCGGGAGCTCCACGGCGGCGTCGTGGGCCTGATTCTCGACGGCCGCGGCCGCCCGATCGCTCTCGATCCGGCCGACCCGAACCGTGTCGATCTGATTCGCGCGTGGACCCACGCGCTCGACGCCTACCCCGAGCCCGAAGCGCAGCCGGTCGGCTAGCCGAGGAGGAGAAGCGAATGGCTCACGCCTATACCCCCGGACTCCGCGTGACGGCGCTCGCCGCGCTGCAGAAGGAACGGATCCTGCCGCTCAAGGGCGAGGTGATGGTCCAGAAGGGCGACCACGTGAAGGCCGAGCAGGTCGTCGCGCGGACGGAGCTCCCGGGCAACGTGCATTCCGTGAACGTGGCGAACGTGCTCTCCGTCCTGCCGGACGAGGTGCCCTCGAAGATGGTCAAGAAGATCGGCGATCCGGTCGACGTGGACGAGCCGATCGCGCGCAGTTCGTCGATGTTCGGTCTGTTCAAGTCCGTGGCGAAATCGTCGGTCAAGGGAGTGGTGGAGAGCGTGTCCGAGGTGACGGGACAGGTTCTGCTCCGCGAGCCGCCGATTCCCGTGGAGGTGCACGGCTACGTCGACGGCGAGGTCGTCGAGGTCCGCGCCGAGGAAGGCGTCGTGGTGGAGACGCACGGCTCGTTCGTCCAGGGCATCTTCGGAATCGGCGGCGAGACGTTCGGCGACATCCACATGATCGCGAAATCGCCGGAGGAGGTGCTCGATGCCTCGTCGATCCTGCCGGAGCACGAAGGCAAGATCGTGGTGGGCGGCTCGCTCGTGACGTCGGCCGCGCTCGAGAAGGCCGTGTCCTGTGGCGTGAAGGGCGTGGTCGCCGGAGGCATCGACGACTCCACGATCAAGGACTTCCTCGGCTACGACATCGGGGTGGCGATCACGGGTACCGAGGAGAAGGGCGTGACGGTGGTCATCACCGAAGGCTTCGGTCGCATCCCGATGGCGCTCACGACGTACGAGCTCCTGAAATCGCGCGAGGGTCGGAAGGCCTCGATGAACGGCGCCACGCAGATCCGTGCCGGCGTGATCCGGCCGGAGGTCGTGGTGCCGCTCGAGCAGCGGGCCGAGGGCGGGCCGGCGGCGTCGGTCGTGGCCGGCGGTCTCGCGCCGGGCACCCGCGTCCGCATCATCCGGGAGCCGCACTTCGGGGCGCTCGGAACGGTCTCGGAGCTTCCGTCGCCTCTGCACCGGCTGCCCTCGGAGACGATGGTGCGTGTGCTCTGGGTGGATCTCGACGAGGGCGGGGCGCGCCATCTGCTGCCGCGCGCGAACGTCGAGATCATCGAGAGCTGACGTGATCCGCGGAGCGGCCGTCGCCGCCGCTTGCTCGGTGCTCGTCGCGGCGGGCAGTGCGACTGCCGCGTCGCTCTCCGACGTCACCGCGAAGGACACCCCGAACGACGGCGGTCGCTCCGTGACCGTCACGTGGGAAACGTCGGCCGATACTCCGGCCGACGCCAGCGTGCGCCTCGAGCGAGTCGACGCGAGCGGAGTGGTCACCGAGATCGCGGTCGTTCCCGCGAGCCAGGCGCACGTGGTGGATGGCTCCTCGGGGCAGGAGGGGCCGCCGGACCGCACGCCGGTCTCGTACCAGGTGACCCTCGAGGACGCGAGCGGCGCCTCGCTCGCGGTCGTGTCGACCGATCCGATCATGGCGCTCCCGCAGTTCTTCCACCGGGGGCGCCTCAACGTGCTCGTGATGCTCGGCGTCTTCACGGGCCTGCTGTTCTACAACATCTGGCGCGCCAACCAGGGCACGTCCCACTTCTACATCCGTCGACTGGCGCCGGTCGACGCGATGGACGAGGCGATCGGCCGCGCGACGGAGATGGGACGACCGGTGCTGTACGTTCCCGGCATCGAGGAGGTCCAGGACATCCAGACGATCGCGGCGATGCTGATCCTCGAGCGCGTGGCGGAGAAGACCGCGAACTACGAGGTGCCGCTGACGGTGCCCACGCGGACGCCGTTCGTCCTCGCCGTGGCGGACGAGGTCGTGCGCACCGGCTGCACCGCCGCCGGTCGCCCCGATGCGTACCGTCCCGACGGCATTCGCTACATCTCGAACGAGCAGTTCGCGTACTGCGCCGGTGTGAACGGGATCATCCTGCGCGATCGGCCCGCCGCGAACTTCTACCTCGGACGCTTCTTTGCGGAGAGCCTCATCTTCGCGGAGACCGGGTTCGCCGCCGGCTCGATCCAGATCGCCGGCACGGCCGAGGTCACGCAGCTCCCCTTCTTCATCGCCGCCTGCGACTACACGTTGATCGGCGAAGAGTTCTTCGCGGCCAGCGCCTATCTGTCCCGCGATCCGTCGCTCCTGTCGACGTTGCGCGCGGCCGACTGGGCGAAGGTGATCCTGGTTCTCGCGCTGCTGACGGGAGCCGTTCTGGAATCGCTCGGGATGAGCGCGTTCCGGGACTGGTTCTCGGTGGCCGGGTAGGGGGAGAGCATGAAGCGCGCCGTCCCGTGGCTCCTCACGTTCGTGGCCGGAGCCCTGATGATCAACGACTTCTTCGTGCCTCACCGCACGCACGCCGCGATCACGCAGGAGCTCCAGCAGTGGGGACTGATCGTGGTCGCGTTCACGTACGTGCTCGGCATGGCCAACGTGTTCGATCTGCACTTCAAGAAGATCCGTCGCGGCAGCTCCGAGGCGCTGTACAGCATCGTCCTCGTGGGCTCCATGCTCGGCATGGCCGCGCTCGGGATCTTCCATGACCATCAGGGAGAGCACTCGCCGTTCATCTGGCTCTACAACACGGTCTACGATCCGCTCTCGGCCACGATGTTCGCTCTCCTGGCGTTCTTCATCACGTCCGCCGCCTACCGGGCGTTCCGCGCGCGGAGCACGGAGGCCGTGCTGCTGCTCTCCGCGGCGATCCTGGTGATGCTCGGGCAGGTGCCGGTCGGCGCCGCGATCTGGGGGCCGGACAGCTTCCTCGGCGGTTTCCCCGGCCTCAAGGACTGGATCATGGACGTCCCGAATCTCGCCGGGAAGCGCGCGATTCTCATGGGCGCCGCCCTCGGCGCGATCTCCACCGGCATTCGCGTGATCCTCGGGCTGGAGCGCGCGCACCTCGGAGGTGGCAAGTGACCGCCCGCCGCTCCTGGCGGGAGCGTCTCGAGTTCATCGATCGCCGCTGGCTGTTCCTGATCCTCGCGTTCGCGATCGTGCTGCCGCTGGTGGTCGACCTGCCGCTGCCGCTGTACGTCTCGCCGATGGTGCAGGACCTGTACGACGCGATCGAGGACCTCCCGGACGGATCGACGGTGCTGATCTCGGCGGACTACGACCCGTCCGGAAAGCCCGAGCTCGAACCGTTCCATCTCGCGCTGATCCATCAGCTCGCGGAGAAGAAGGTCAAGATGGTGATGTACAGCCTGTGGCCGGCGGCGACGCCGATCACCGAGGCGGTGCTCGCGGAGGCGGGACTCACCACGGACTACGGCTACCGCAAGGACGTCGACTACGTGCTGCTCGGCTACAAGGAGGGGCAGCAGATCGCGATGCGGTCGATCCAGAAGTCCCTCAAGGGCACGTTCCCGGTGGATCGCGACGGCACGCCCTCGAACGAGATCCCGCTGCTCCAGCACTACGACACGTACACGGACTTCGCGATGCTGATCAACGTCTCCGCGGGCTCGCCCGGCGTGAAGGAGTACGTGCAGAACGTCCAGAGCATCACCGGCGTTCCGATGGTCGCGGCGTGTACCGCGGTGTCTGGGCCCGACTACGTGCCGTACTACAAGGCGGGACAGCTTCTCGGTCTCGCCGCCGGAATGAAGGGGGCCGCCGAGTACGAGAAGCTCGTGGGTCGCCCCGGGCTCGCCATGGCCGGCATGTCCGCCCAGAGCGCGAGCCACATTCTCCTGATCGCGTTCATCGTGTTCGGGAACGTGATGTACTTCCTCGCCCGCCGATCGGGAGGAGCGCGCTGATGGACGCCCTGCAGTTGTGGATCAGCACCGCGCTCACGCTGTGCATCCTGAGCTTCCTGTGGAAGGACAACCCGCTGTACAAGCTCGCCGAGCACCTGTTCGTGGGCATCAGCGCCGGGTACTACATCGCGCTCGCGTGGCAGGAGACGATCCGGCCGAACCTCGTGGAAGAGGTCGCGCGAGGGAACTGGATCCGGCTCGGGGCGGCGATCCTCGGCGTGCTCATGTTCACCCGGTTCGTCCCGAAGATCAGCTGGCTGTCCCGCTGGCCGCTCGCGTTCGTGGTCGGCATGTACGCGGGAATCAACGTCATCGCGTTCGCGTCCGGCGACTTGATCCTCCAGCTCCAGTCGACGATGGTCGACGTGGTGCACGACGGCTGGACGGCGGTCTCGAACGTGATCCTCGTGATCGGACTGGCCACGAGCCTGATCTACTTCTACTTCTCCAAGGAGCAGAAGGGCGCGCTCGGGGTGGTGTCGCGGATCGGCATCTTCTTCCTCATGATCTCCTTCGGCGCGAGCTTCGGGTACACGGTGATGTCCCGCATGTCGCTCGCGATCGGGCGGACGCGCGAGCTCATGGTATCGCCGGCCACCACCGGGATCCTGCTGCTCGCGGTCGCCGTGTTCCTGTTCGTCTGGGGACGGCGCCAGCGCTCGACCGGAGAGGGGGCGTGATCCGCCGCGGTCTCGTCGGACTGGCGATCGCGCTGACGCTGAGTGGTTGCGGGGGAGACGGGGGAGAACGAACCTCGAGCCGGGGCGGCGTGCATACGCTCGTGATCGGCTCCTCGAATCAGCCGGACCGGATCAATCCGCTCGTGTCCACGAGCGCGATCGCCACGGACATGGAGAACCTCGTGTTCATGCGACTCGTGGACTGGGGGCCGCCGCCGGACCTCGCCCTCGAGCCGAGGCTCGCGATGTCGTGGGAGATCGCGGACGACCGCCGATCCCTCCTGATGCATCTCCGTCGCGACGTCTTCTGGACGGACGGAGAGCCGACCACGGCGGAGGACGTCAGGTTCACCTACGACCGGGCGCTCGATCCCGCGGTCCCGTTCCCGAACCGCGCCGCGATCAAGGGCATCGAGCGAGTGGAGATCGTGGATCCTTACACGGTTCGCTTCGTCTACCGCGAGCCGCAGTGGGAACCGCTCCTGCCGGCGCAGGATCCCGCGATCATGCCGAAGCACCTGATCGAATCGATCCCCGCGGACCAGATGATGGAGTCGGGCTTCGGACGCAACCCGGTGGGGAACGGCCCCTGGATCTTCCGGGAGTGGATCTCCGAGGAGCGCCTCGTGTTCGACGCGAACGAGAACTACTGCGACGGGCGCCCCGGGTTCGATCGCCTCGTCATTCGCGTGATTCCGGAGGACACGGCACTCCGGACGGAACTGTTGACCGGCGGGGTCCACGTGTACGATCGTCATCCGAACAAGTTCTACCGGCAGGATTCGAAGGACCCGAACCTGCAGCTCTTCCGGGCGTCGGATCGGGGCTACGTGTATCTCGCGTGGAACGGAAGGAACCCGCTGTTCCAGGACCCGCGGGTCCGCAAGGCGCTCACGCTCGCCACCGACCGGCAGGCGATCATCGACGCCTTCCGCGACGGATTCGGCAAGGTCGCGACCTGCCCCACGTTCGCGGAGGACCCGGCGTACGATCCGTCCATCGTGCCGTTCCCGTTCGACCCGGTCGCCGCTTCCGCGCTGCTGGACGAGGCGGGATGGGAGAAGCGCGACGTGGACGGCGTCCGGATCCGCGACGGGCTCCGTTTCGAGTTCACGTTCATGCTGATCGCGAACAACACGATCTCCGAGGAGATCGCCACGATGCTGGAGCAGGAGTACCGCAAGCTCGGCATCGCCACCAAGGTCGAGTTCTTCGAGTGGACGGTGTACGTCGGGCGACTGAACGCGAAGGACTACGAATCCACCATTCTCGCGCGGCGGGGCGACTTCATCTACGACGCCGAGAGTGTCTTCCACTCGCGGTCGATCGACGAGGCCTACAACGACACCTCCTTCGGGACGGCGGTCACGGACAGTCTCATCGATCTCGCGAAGAACACTCCGGACCGGACGGTACGGAACGGCATCTGGCACGAGTTCTTCCGGGAACTCCACGCCCTGCAACCGATCACGCCGCTGTACGTGAGCGAGACGAGCTTCCCGGTGCGGAAGGACGTCGTGGCCGACGCCCGGATCGACATCCGGGGGCCGTACGTTCGAGTCCACGAATGGCACCCGGTGACGCGATGAGCCGGTACCCGGTGAGACCCGGCCGATGGCCACGAGTCCGCAGCGCGGGGACTGCCCTCGCGGTCACGCTGACGCTCGCGGGATGCGGACGCGAGGAGACGGTGCAGACCGTCGCCGATCCGACGGCGCCGCTCGACGGCGGCACGGCGGTCGTGGGCCTGTTCTCGGATCTGGACGGGCTGAACGAGTTCGTGTCCACGGACGCCGTCGCGACCGAGGTGATGGAGTACGTTCTCTACCTGCCGCTGCTCCGGTGGAGCGAGACGTACGAGATCGAGGGAGCTCTGGCGCGGGACTGGCAGTTCTCCGAGGACCGTCGCACCGTGACGATGCAGCTCCGCGAGGACGTCCGCTGGCACGACGGCGTGCCCACGACGGCCGACGACGTCGTCTTCTCCTTCGATCGCTTCCGCGATCCCGCGCTCGCGTACGCGGACATCGGATCCATGAGATTCCTCGACTCGGTCGAGAAGGTCGGCCCGTACGAGGTCCGCTTCCGCTTCTCGCGCGCGTACGCGAACCAGCTGGCCGATCTCCGTCGGGTCATCCTGCCGAAGCACCTGCTCGAGTCGATCCCCTCCGCCGAGATGGAGAGCGCGGAGTTCAACCGGAAGCCGGTCGGGAACGGACCGTTCCGTTTCGTGCGCTGGGAGCGCGATCAGCAGATCGTGTTCGAGGCGAATCCGGACTTCGCCGACGGCCGGCCGCATCTGAACCGCGTCATCTTCCGGGTGATCCCGGACCAGACGGCGATCGAGACCGCATTCCTTTCCGGCGAGATCGACGTGGTGGACCGCATCCGCTACGAGTCCGTGGAGTCCCTGCGCCGGAACCCCGCGGTCGAGATCTTCACGCGCGAGCAGCGAGGCTACCAGTACATCGGCTGGAACACCCGGTCGCCGTTCTTCGGGTCGGCCGAGGAGCGCCGGGCGATGACCCTCGCGATCGATCGGCAGCGCATCATCGACGCGCTCGTGTTCGGGCAGGGCAAGGTGACCGCCCATCCGATGATGTCGCTGCTCCCGTTCTACCCGAACGACATCAAGCCGTACCCGTACGATCCGGACGAAGCCAGGCGGCTGCTGGCGGCGGCGGGGTGGAAGGACACGGATGGCGACGGAGTTCTGGACCGGAACGGCATCCCGTTCGATTTCGAGCTCGTGACGAATCTCGGCAACCAGCTCCGCGAGGACACGCTGGTGATGGTGCAGTCGGATCTGGCGAAGATCGGAGTCGTCGCCCGGCCGGAAGTCCGGGAGTGGTCGGTGTTCCTCGACGACATCAAGGGCAAGCGCTTCGACGCCGACCACCTCGCCTGGCAAACCGACTTCATCTACGACCCGTACGACCTGTTCCACTCGGCCGCGATCGAGGGCAAGTACAACATGACGAGCTTCTCGGACTCGCGGGTGGATTCGCTGATCGATGCGGGCACGAGGGCCGAGACCGTCGAGGAGGCGGCTCCGATCTGGCACGATCTTCTCGCCGTCCTCCACGAGGAGCAGCCGTACACGATCCTGTTCGAGTTGCTGTACTCGTCCGGGGCTTCGCGGCGGATCCGGAACGTCGACGTCGACGTGCGGAGCTTCCTCGTCTCCGTTTCCGACTGGTGGATCGCCCCGAAGGATCGGAAGTATGACAGGTAGCCGCCGTCCGTCCGGGGGGCCTCGATGATCCGCTTCGTGATCCGGAGGATCCTCGTCTCGATCCCGCTGATCTGGGCGCTCGCGACGCTCACGTTCTTCATCGTGCGCATGGCGCCCGGCGATCCGCTCGCGATGTACTACAACCCCGAGATCGACCCGTCGGTGATGGAGACCTTGCGGGTGCGCCTCGGTCTGGACCAGCCGATCCACGTGCAGTACGTGAAGTGGCTCGGAGCGCTCGCGCAGGGCGAGCTCGGTGTGTCGTTCGGCCGGCACCGGCCGGTCGCGGAGATCCTCGCGGAGACGATCCCGAACACGCTGAACCTCACGATCTTTTCGCTCGCGTTGATCCTCGTGGTGGGGACCGCGGTGGGAGTGGTGTCCGCGGTCCGCCAGTACTCGCTGCTGGACAACGTCACCACGCTGAGCGCCCTGTTCATCTACTCGATGCCCGGGTTCTGGCTCGGACTCATGCTGATCATCCTGTTCTCGCTGAAACTGCGCTGGTTGCCGGCGAGCGGAATGGAGTCCGTCAACGCGGAGTTCCTGTCCGCGGGTGCGCGATTCCTGGACCACGTCCGGCATCTCATCCTGCCGGCGTTCGTGCTCGGGATTGCCTCCGCGGCTTCGGTCGCGCGGTACGTCCGCGGCAGCCTGCTCGAGGTCATCCGACAGGACTACGTGCGCACGGCGCGCGCCAAGGGCCTTTCGGAGGGTCGCGTGATCCTGCGGCACGCGCTCGTGAACGCGCTGATTCCCGTGATCACGTTGCTCGGGCTGTACCTGCCGTTCCTGCTCTCGGGGGCCGTGGTCACCGAGACGATCTTCGGCTGGCCGGGCATGGGGCGCCTCACGATCAACGCGATCTTCCAGCGTGACTATCCGATCGTGATGGCCACGAACCTGATCGCGGGGGTCATGGTGGTGGCCGGCAATCTCCTGGCCGACGTGCTGTACGGTGTGGTCGATCCGCGGATCCGCTACGAATGAGAACGCTGCTCTCTTTCGTCCCGGGGCTCGGTCATGCACGGCACGGGCGCACGGGCCGCGGTCTGGTCCTGGCCCTCGTCTGGCTCGCGCTGCTGTCGGTCGCGGTGTTCGGACGGGCCCGCGTCGTCCAGGCGTTCTCCACGCCGACCCCGGAGGAGATCCGTGCCGGATCCGTGTGGTCCGGACCCGACGCGAAGGCCGCGGTGGTCTTTCTGTACGCGGGGCTGGTTCTGATTCCCGTGTTCTGCGCGTGGGATTGCCGACGACTCGGGCGAGGCGACCCGCGCCAGCGGGCGGGGGAGTCGCAGTGGAAGGCGGTCTACCGTCGCTTCGGACGCAATCCGGTCGCGCGCACGGGCCTCGGATTGGTGCTCGTGCTCTACGCCGTGGCGCTGCTCGCGCCGCTCCTGGCGCCGCACGACCCGAACGCCCAGGTCGACATCGTGGAGACCCGCTACCTCGCGCCCGGCTCCGTGCACGTGACGGACGCCGGGTCCCGGAGCTTCCTGCTCGGTACGGACAAGTTCGGCCGCGACGTGCTCTCCCGCATCATCTACGGCTCGCGGATCTCGCTGACGATCGGGTTCGTCGCGGTGGGGATCGCGGTCACGCTCGGCACGCTGCTCGGTGCCCTCGCGGGGTACTTCGGCGGAAAGACGGACTGGCTCATCATGCGGTTCGTCGACGTGCTGATGGCGTTTCCGCGGATCTTCCTCGTGCTGACGCTGATCGCGATCTACCGCCCGTCGATCTGGCTGATCGTCGCGGTCATCGGCGCGACGGCCTGGATGGGGGTCGCGCGTATCGTCCGCGGGCAGATCCTGAGCCTCAAGGAGCAGGAGTTCATGCAGGCGGCCCGCGCGCTCGGGATGCCGCACGCGCGCGTGATCCTCCGGCACGTTCTCCCGAACACGATCTCGCCGGTCATCGTGGCGGCGAGCCTCATGATCGGCGACGTGATCCTCACGGAGGCGACCCTCTCGTTCCTCGGCCTCGGCGTGCAGCCGCCCACCGCGTCCTGGGGCAATCTCATCAATCAGGGACGCGACAACCTGCTCGGCGCGTGGTGGATCGCGACGTTCCCGGGGCTCGCGATCGTGGCGACGGTGGTGTCCTACAACCTGCTCGGCGACGGCCTGCGCGA
>JAGQIB010000330.1 GCA_020431545.1 Gemmatimonadota bacterium | reverse complement strand
ATGCTGCTGACGGCGTTCGTCGCTCTCGCGGCGGTGGGGCCGCAGCTCTCGGCGGAGGATCCCGTGGCGCAGAATCTGCCCGCGAGACTCCAGCCGCCGAGTGCCGCCCACTGGCTCGGGCCCGACGAGTTCGGGCGCGACGTCTTCGCGCGGCTGCTGCACGGCACGCGCGTCTCGCTCGTCGTCGGGTTCGTGGCGGTCGGAATCGGCGTGGTGTTCGGGGGGCTCGTGGGACTCGCCACGGGTTACTTCGGGGGCTGGGTCGACGGTGTGGGAATGAGGGCGATGGACATTCTGCTGGCCTTCCCGGGGGTGCTCCTCGCGGTCGTCGTCGTGGCGATCCTCGGGCCGAGTCTGTCGAACGCGATGATCGCGGTCGGCGTGGTGGGGGTGCCGCACTACGCGCGCATCGTCCGCGCCTCCGTGCTCACGGTGCGCGCGCTCCCGTTCGTGGAGACCGAGCGCGCCCTCGGCTCGCCGGAAGGACGCATCCTGTTCCGCACGATCCTGCCGCACTGCCTGCCACCGCTGCTGGTGCAGTCCAGCCTCGGGCTCGCGACCGCGATCCTGGATGCGGCCGGCCTTTCGTTCCTGGGACTCGGCGCCCAGCCGCCGACTCCGGAGTGGGGTGCGATGCTCGGCCACGGCCGGGAATACGTGATCCACGCGCCCTGGATCCTGATTGCGCCCGGCGCCGCGATCCTCTTGACCGTTCTCGGGTTCAACCTCGTCGGGGACGCTCTCCGCGACGCGCTGGACCCGCGCCTGTCCTCGTCTTTCCGTACCGAATCACCGCGAGCCCGGTCCGTGGCGGGCTCGCCCAGCAAGGAGCTCGCATGAAACGCCTCGCACTCGTGACGATCGTGGTTGCGATCGGGGCGTCGTGCCCCGCCGCCCGCGCCGTGGAGGAGCCGCCGTTCGAGGAGTCGACCGCGGTCGACGCCCTGGAGCACTACTCGCTCGGGTCCTTCTTCGAGGCGCGGGGCAAGTTCACGGAGGCGATCCAGGAGTACGTCGCGGCGGCTCGGGAGACTCCGGACAACCCGGACGTCTGGGGCAGTCTCGCCCGCGTGCAGATGCGCATCCAGCAGCTGGACGACGCGGCCGAGAGCGCCCGCCAGGCGCTCGAGATCGACCCCGACAATCTCGATGCGCTTGAGGTGATGGTTCAGCTCCACGTGGGCCAGCGGGATCTCACGGGCGCGCTCGAGAAGATGAAGCGGGTCGTGGAGCTCGCGCCCTCGGACCTCGAGAGACGGGTGCGTTACGCGGAGCTGCTGGAGTCGGCACACCACTACGAGGAGGCGGTGGATCAGCTCGGTGAGGCCACCCGGCTGCGCCCGGGGCTGGCTCAGCTCCACTTCCGGCGCGCCTCGCTGCTCGGCCGTCTCGGCCGACTCGACGAGGCGCTCGAGGAGCACGAAACGGTCCTCCGCATCGAGCCCGACTTCGTGGAATCGCTGCTGGCGGGTGCGGCCGTGCGGGAGGCGAGCCTGCAGCTCGGCGACGCCGCGTACCTCTATCGCCGCGCGCTCGACGTGGACCCCGACAACCTCACGGTGCGCCGCCGGCTGCTCCGCGTGCTCCTCCTGCTGGATGACACGGAGGAGGCGTCGGCGATGGCGTCGTGGGTCCTCGAGCGGTACCCGGAGGACAACGACGTTCGCGAGCAGTACGCACTTCTCCTTCTCCGCGACGGTGAGGTCGATCAGGCTCGGCAGGAGCTCGAGCGGGTCCGGGATTCCGAGCCGGACCGCCTGAGCGTGTACAAGCACCTCGGCCGTCTGCAGTGGGACGCGGAGGACTTCGCGGCCGCCCACGCCTCGTACGAGGCCGCGCTGAAGCTCGATCCCGCGTGGGCGGAGGGCTGGGTTTCGGTCGGCTACCTCCGGATCCAGCTCCGTCGACTGGAGGACGCGATCGCGGCGTTCACCACGGCCGCCGATCTCACGCCGCGCAACCCCGTATTGCCTTTCTTGCAGGGTGTTTGCCTCAATCAGCTCGACCAGTTCGACAAGGCGCAGACGGCCTTCGAGCGTTCGCTCGAGCTCCGGCCGGGGAACCCCGAGGCGCTGTACGGCCTGGGAATCGCCCGCGAGCGGCAGCAGGATCTCGACGGGGCGGCGGAGGCGTTCCGCGAGGTGATCGAGCACGATCCCGAGAACGTGGAGGCACTGAACTACCTGGGCTACATGTTCGCGGAGGCGGGTCAGAACCTGGACGAGGCCGTGCGGCTGCTGGAGCGGGCGGTCCAGCTGGAGCCCGAAAACGGGGCCTACCTCGACAGCCTCGGGTGGGCGCTTTTCCGGCGCGGCGAGGCGGCCGAAGCCCTGCCCTGGCTCGAGAAGGCGGCCGAACACCTCCCCGAGGACCCGGTGATCCTGGAGCACCTGGGCGACATCCGGAGCGCCCTGGGGCGGTCCGAAGGGGCCCAGGAGGCCTGGAAACGGGCCCTGAAGGCCGATCCCGACAATCGCGCACTCGCCGAGAAGGCCGGTCGGCGGTAATCTGCCGGCCGTGAGAGGCGGGAGGCGGTCGCGCTCCGGTCGGGCCGTGGAAACGGCGAACCGGAACGGAACCTTTGGGGGCTCGGGTGGGTAAGCCCCCTCAGGAGGTGGCCATGCTCCCCTTGCAGATCGTTCGCCAGAAGACCGGGGTCGTACCGCAGGTGAAGGACGAACGCGCGGACGAGGACCTCATGCTCGCTCTCAAGCGGGGGGACGAGTCCGCGTTCGCCGAGCTGATGCGCCGCCATCGTGGTCCGATCGTGAACTACGTGAACCGCCTGATCGGGGACCGCGACCGCGCCGAGGATCTCGCGCAGGAGGTGTTCCTGCGGGTGTATCGTCATGCCGGGACCTACCGGGTGACGGCGCGGTTCACGACCTGGCTGTACACGATCGCGTCGAACCTCGGGAAGAACGAGCTGCGCAATCGCGCGCGGCGCAAGAACGTGTCGGTGGAGGACACGCCGCGGGAGCTGGGGCAGGAGGACTATCATCTCGGAACCCGCGAGGATTTCCTCTCGCCGGAACGGATCACGGACCTGAACGATCGGCAGCGAAAGGTCCGGATCGCGATCGACTCTCTGCCGGAGCACTTTCGGATGATGCTGGTGTTGCGGGATATCGAGGGCTTCGCCTACGAGGAGATCGCCTCGATGCTCGACCTTCCCCTGGGAACCGTGAAGTCGCGGATCAATCGGGCGCGTCTGGAGTTCAAGCGCCGGGTCGAACCGCTTCTCACCGGAGCGCGCTCGAACGATCCTTCCATCTTCTGGAAGGCGTCGCGACGCTCCGAGGGCGCGCCGTCCCCGCCGCCCGATGGCGGTGATTCCGCGAGTGGAGGAGGGAAGAACTCGTGAAGTGCGATACGGTACAGGAGCTCGCGTCCGACGCGCTCGACGGATTGCTCGATCCGGCGTTGGCCGCGCGCTTCGATGCTCACCTCGAGGCCTGTCCCGAGTGCCGGGTGTTCCACGAGGAGCTCCGCGAGTCTCTCGCGCTCCTCGCCGACTTCCCGGTCGTCGAGCCGAGCCCCGATTTCGATCGACGCGTCTGGGCCCGCATCCGCGAGGAGGGAAATCCGGTCGGATTGCGGGAGAGTGCGACGTCTCGTCTGGCCGAGTGGCGGGAGCGTCTGACGCTGTCCACGATGCCGTGGCGGCTCGCGCCGGCCCTGGCGGCAGGCGTCGCGCTCGTGATCCTGGCCACGACGTCGGGGCCCGTCCCCACGCGTGACCGCACGGCCGGCGTGGTTGCCCCGCAGCGGTTCGCGGCGGCGCCCGAGGCGCTCGCGAGCGAGCGGACGGAGGCGGATCGTCCCGCGGAGCCGTTCGTCGTGACCACGGGAGACGTGGACACCGAGGAGTTCGAGGCCGGCATGCCGCGCGTGGTGGAGGAGTTCCTGCGCAACGCGCCCGAGCTGCGCCTGCCGAGTCCGGATCGCTACCGCGACTCGAACTACCGGTATCCGCTGCGTCGGGTGCAGGATCCCCTGGGCACGCCGGTGTCCGGTGGCTACACGCCGGCGTCTCCGATGCTGCAACCCGTCGATGCTCCGGCCGGGGCCGCGGTCCTCTCGTTCTGACGGAACCGGAATGACTCGCGCCCCCGTCCGCCGACTCGCCCCGGCCGCGTTCGGGCTCGTGCTTCTCGCCGCGGGGGAAGCCCTCGCCGTGACGGACTCCGGCCTTCCGGGAACCATGGACGCCGGTCGGATCCAGCACGTCACGTCCGGCTGGCGCGAGCGCGTGCTGCTCGTCGTGGCCGATGGCGGCCAGGGTCGGGTGGACATCGACCAGGTCATCGAGAATCCCAAGGCGCTCTACCGCAAGCGACGGGTCGGCTGTGCCGTCCGCGTGGAGGATCGGTATCTCCTCACGACGGCTTCCGTCGCCGCCGACGCGAGCGAGGTCGAGATCTTCGACGAGCACGGCCGGCACGTGCTCGCGCAGGTCGTGGGTCGTGATCGCTTCCTCGACCTCGCGCTCCTGCGCGCGGTCGAGCCGCTCGAGGAACTGACGGAGGAGCCGCTGGACTGGGACCGCGAGCCGATCGCGGGGGAGGCCTGCCTCGTCCTCGGCAACGCCTACGGCAGCTCGCTCTCGGCAACGCTCGGCACGATGGGCGGCATCCTCGACGTGCTCGCGTTCGGCATGCCGATTCGTGTGCATCGCGTTCTCGCGCCGATCTATCCCGGCGACTCCGGCGCCCCGGTTCTCGACGAAGAGGGACGGTTCGTGGGAATCGTCACCGGGGTGTCGCGTCCGCGCGTGTCGCCCGTGCTCGAGGCCGAAGGCGATCGGTTCGGACTGCACGACCCGCCGGACTCGCCGGCCGGCGCGATCGGATTCGCCGTCCCCGCGGAGGAGTGTCGCCGCGCGTGGATGGACCTGCGCGACTTCGGGGTCGTGCGCCGCGCCTACCTCGGAGTGCACTTGCCGCCGGACGAGGTCGAGGAGACCGGAGCCCGCATCCTCGGAGTCCATCCCGGCAGTCCCGCGGCCCGTGCCGGCATTCGTGCGGGAGATCTGATCACGACGTACGGGCGGCACTACGTCACCGGCGGCCGGCAGTTCTGCGCGCTCGTGGCGAACTCCGTGCCCGGCGAGACGATCGACGTGCGGCTCGTGCGCGGACAGCACGAGCAGGTGCTCGAGGTGAAGCTCGGGCTCGCCACGCGCCAGCCGGGCCTGCGTCTCCTGCCGCCGCCGCAACGTCTCCCCGCCGACTCCACACTCCAGACTCCGGCGCTCGGCGACGCGTCGCGTTGACCCTCGCCGGGGGCGCGTGCTAGCGTCCGTCGCCGTTCAAGGGAGACGCATGCGACGCCGAACCGTGCTCGCGGCCTTCGCGGCCGCGCTGGTCATCCTCGGATCCGGGTGTGAGGGCAAGCAGGTGCCGGCCGTGGGGCCGGCGTACGAGATCGTGGTGCTCGCGCCGACGGGGAAGAAGATCCTCGGCGAGGAGGTCGCCAAGATCCTGAGCGGCGACATCATCACGGTGCGCCCCGAGAAGCGGTTCGACATCACGCAGGACAAGCTCGACCGCTTCCGCTACTACACCACGCGCAAGATCCTCTTCGCCGTGTCGAACCCGGACGACCCCGACTACGCGAAGCTCTCGAAGCGCGCGACCGGCATCCGCACTCGCACCGACTATCCCGGACTCGAGATCGAGGTGGATCCGTTCGCGGCCGGGCAGGTGATGTTCCGGCTCGTCGGCGACCCGCAGGAGATCGTGCACACGCTACGCGACCGCGGGAACGATCTGATCGACGTCGTGGAGGACACCACCGTCACGCTGATCCTCACGAACATCTATCGCGCCGGCGAGAAGGAGAAGGCGCGTCCCGCGATGCTCGCGCGCTGGGGATTCGGCGTGCGAATCCCGGTCGAGTGGGTGGTCGAGGACCGCTCGTCCGAGACCACGAACTTCGTCCGCATCTGGCACGACGCGCCGGTGGAGCAGATGTTCGTCTCCTGGGAAGACGGACGGGTCGAGCGAACGCCGGAGGAGTGGATCCAGCGGCGTCACGAGCTCGGCTGGGTGCACTACGATCGGGATCAGGTCGTGTGGGACATGACCGGGGCGGTGCTCGGGCGCGCGCCGTTCGGCCCGGAAGGTACCGTGATCAAGGGCGTCTGGAAGAACGACAAGTACGTGATCGGCGGCCCGTTCGAGAGCTACGCGTTCTACTGCCCGGACGACGATCGCACGTACCTCGTGGACCTCTCGGTGTACGCGCCGGACCGTGACAAGGGCCCGCTCATGCGCGTGCTGCGCGCCGTCTCGCGGACGTTCCAGTGCGGCTGCGTTCCGCCGCCCACCCCGGGCGCCGCCTCTTGAGCCCCTCCGCCCGCGTGCCGGTGGAGCTCGGAGCGCGATCCTACGAGGTGCGGGTCGGCGGCGGCGCGATCGCCGACGCGCTGAACGAGGCGCTCTCCCGACTCGGCGCCCGGCGCATCCTGCTCCTTGCCGATGCGAACGTCGCACCGCTGCACGCGCCGCTCGTGCGCGACGTGCTGGGCGACGCCCTTCCCGTGACGCTGCACGAGCTTCCGGCGGGGGAGGCCGCGAAGACGTTCGACGTCGTCGCGGCCGCCTGTCGCGCCGGCGTGGAATCGGGCCTGGAGCGGGGCGACCTCGTGGTCGGGCTCGGCGGCGGCGCGGCCACCGACGTGGCCGGCTTCGTCGCCTCGATCGTGCTGCGGGGCGTGGCCTGGGTGTCGCTTCCGTCGTCGCTGCTCGGCATGGTGGACGCGGCCGTCGGAGGGAAGACCGGTGTCAATCTCCCGGCGGGAAAGAACCTCGTCGGAACGTTCTGGCAGCCGGTTGCGGTCGGCTGCGAGCCCGCGCTCCTGCGCACGCTGCCGGAGCGCGAGTTCGTGGCCGGCCTCGCGGAAGTCGTGAAGACGGCCTGGATCGGCGACGCTTCGCTGCTCGATCTCGTGGAGGAGTCCGCGCCGTGGTCGGCGTCGCACCAGGGGCTCACCGAGATCATCCGTCGCTCGGTGGCGGTGAAGTCACGCGTGGTCGCTGCGGACGAGCGCGAGGGCGGCGTTCGCCTGCTCCTCAATTTCGGTCACACGCTCGGCCATGCGCTCGAGACGGAGGGCCGGGGGCGCCTGCTGCACGGCGAGGCCGTCGCGCTCGGCCTCGTGGCGGCGCTGCATCTCTCGGTCGCGGCGGAACGCTGCACGCCGGAGCATCTCGATCGACTCGTCCGACTCCTCGAGAGCCTCGGCCTGCCGACCCGTGATCGCGCGTTCGATCCGGACGCGGTCCTCGGGCGCGTGGTCCACGACAAGAAGCGGAGAGACGGAAAGATCCGCTACCTGTTGACGACCGGTGTGGGCTCCGTTAGCGTCTCGAGCGATCTTCCGGCCGGCGCGGCGCGGGCCGCCCTCGAGTTTCTTCGCCGCTGAGGTGGCTGAGGTGGACGTGTCCGGGTCGGAGACGAACGCGGGGCTCCCGCAGCTGGAAGCGTCGCTGGGGGTCGATCCCTCTCCCCGAAACGTCGTGCGCGTGGCGGACGCGTTCCGTCTCGCCGGTCATCCTGCGGCCGCCGCCGAGTGGTTGCGCGTGCTCTGCGCCGAGCGGCCGGATCTCGTCGCGCCCCGCATCCTTCTCGGCTGGTGCGCGCGCGATCTCGGGAATCACGAGGAGGCGGACGCGGCGTTCGCGGAGGCGCGGGATCTCGATCCCACGAATCCGTTCGCGGTGCCGGTGACGATGCCGCCCGCGGAGGAACCGCCGATCGCCGAGTCGGCCGACGATCTCGTGATCGAGCGATGGGACGCGGAATCGGAGGAGGGTTCGGAGCAGTCCGCGATCGTCTCCGTGAACCCCGGCGAACCGACCCGCGAGCCGGAGCGCGTTCTGGAGCTGCCCGAGGAATCGCCGGCAGAAGTCGCCCTTCAGTCGGAGCGAATCCTCGACCTGCCGGCGGAGGAGCCGGCTCCGCCCGTGGCCGCCGACCCCCGGGCGATCCCGGAGATCCCGACCGTCCGCCGGCCGCGCGACCCCGAGGCCGAGGCCGAGCCGGAGCGCGCCCTCACGGAGGAGGAGCTCCGCGACGTCCCGCCGAGCCCGCTCTATTCGGCCACGCTGGCCGAGATCTTCGAGCGACAGGGGTTCGAGGAGAAGGCGATCGAGATCTATCTCGAGGTCGTCCGGAGCCACCCCGAGCGGTCCGATCTGCGGGACCGGATCTCGGAGCTCGCCAAGCGGTCCCTGCCGGGTGCCGGCCGGTGAGCCGGCACGTCCTCTGCGTCTTCGGCGCGAACCTGGCCCTGCTCGGGAAGCGCGAGCCGGACGTCTACGGCGACGTCACCCTGGATCGGATCCGAAAAGCGATCGAAGGGCGTGCCCGGAGGCGGGGAGTTCGGGTATCCTTCTCGGTTTCCAATCACGAGGGGGAACTCGTGGATGCCCTCGGGCGGGCGCTCGGCTCGGTCGACGGCATCCTGATCAATCCGGGGGCGTTCACCCACACGTCCGTCGCGCTGCGCGACGCGCTGCTCGCGGTGAACGTGCCCACGGTCGAGGTCCACCTCAGCAACATCCACGCGCGGGAGGAATTCCGCCGCCGCTCCTACGTCGCGGACGTCGCCACGGGCGTCGTGACCGGACTCGGGGCGCGGGGGGTCCTGCTCGCGTTCGAGGCCTTGATCGACGAGCTCGAAGGGAAGCCGTTCCCGGACGAGCCGACGGAGGAACGGAACTAGATGGCATCGAGCAACGACTTCCGGAACGGCATGGCCCTCCGGGTGGACGGCAAGCTGGTCACGATCGTGGACTTCCAGCACGTGAAGCCCGGCAAGGGCGGCGCGTTCGTGCGCTCCAAGCTGAAGGACGTCATCACCGGCGCGGTCGTGGAGAAGACCTGGCGCGGCGGCGAGAAGGTGGAGGAGGTCCGCCTCGAGAAGGCGGGCATGCAGTATCTCTACCGCGACGGCGACATGATGATCGTGATGCATCCCGAGACGTTCGAGCAGATCACGATTCCGGTCGCGCTCCTGGGAGACCAGCTCGGCTACGTGAAGGAGAACGACATCGTCTCGGTGATGATGCACGACGGCGCGGCGATCGTGGCGGAGGCGCCGAACTTCGTGGAGCTCGAGGTGACCCAGACCGATCCCGGCTTCCGCGGGAACACCGCCACCGGCGCCACCAAGCCGGCGA
>JAGQIB010000329.1 GCA_020431545.1 Gemmatimonadota bacterium | reverse complement strand
CCGGGCAACCTGATGGCGATCGATCACGTCGCGTGCTGTGTGGAGCGCGGCTCGCTGCGGCAGTGGGTGGAGTTCTACGAGAAGGCGTTCGGATTCCGCGAGGTCCATCACGAGGACATCGTGACGGATCGGAGCGCGATGAACTCGATCGTGATCGGCAGCGAGAACGGCGCGATCAAGTTCCCGCTCATGGAGCCGGCCCCGGCGAAGGGGAAGTCTCAGATCGAGGAGTTCCTCGACTACAACGAAGGTGCCGGCGGGCAGCACCTGGCGTTCCTCTCGGAGGACATCCTCCAGACCGTCCGGTCGTTGCAGGCGGACGGCTGGGTGGCGTTCCTGGAGACTCCCGGCACCTACTACGACGCGCTCCCGGACCGCGTCGGCGAGATCGAGGAGAATTTCCGCGAGCTCGACGAGCTGAACGTCCTCGTGGATCGCGACGCCTGGGGCTACCTGCTGCAGGTGTTCACCCGCCCGGTCACCGGCAAGCCGACCAGCTTCCTCGAGATCGTCCAGCGCAAGGGAGCTCGCGGCTTCGGCGGCGGCAACGTGCGCGCGCTGTTCGAGGCGGTGGAACGCGCCCAGGCCGCCCGCGGAAACCTCTGATCGCGGGGAAAGGGATCGACGTGAAGGACACCGTGAAGGCTCCGGGCTACCCGCTGGCCGCATGGACGGAATCGCTTCGGCGTTCCGCGCTGGAGGACATGCTCGTGGAGACCGCCCGTCCCGACGTGCTGTCTCTCGCGCTCGGCCTGCCCGCTCCGGAGCTGTTCCCCGCCGAGGGACTCGGGCAAGCCGTTCGGGAGCTCCGCGCCGACGATCCCCGCGCGCTCCAGTACGAGCCCCCCCGGGCGGATCTGCGGGAGTTCGTCGCGCGGCTCGTGCGTCGCCGCGGCATCGATTGCGCGCCGGAGCAGGTGTTCCTCACCGCCGGCGCCCAGCAGGGCATGTCCTTCGCGGCTCGCCTGCTCCTGAACGAAGGGGCCACGGTGATCGTGGAGGAGGCCTGCTACACGGGTTTCCAGCAGGTGCTCGCGCCGCACCGACCGCGGGTCGTCACGGTGCCGACGAAGCTGGACGACGGCCTGGACGTGGACGCACTGGAGCGCGCCCTCCGTCACGGCGCGAGTCCCGCCCTGCTCTACGCGATGTCCGACGGCCACAATCCGACGGGTGTTTCGATGAGCGCGGCGACACGCGAACGCCTCGTCGGTCTCGCCCGCGAGCATCGCTTTCCGATTCTCGAGGACGACGCGTACGCGTCCCTCGTGTATGACGGCGAGGATCGGCCGGCCTTGCGCGCGCTCGACGCCGACTGGGTGATCTCGGTCGGCTCGTTCTCCAAGACGCTCGCGCCCGCACTCCGCGTCGGGTGGATGATCGTCCCGGAGCGGATGCTCGGCCCGCTGTCGTCGCTCAAGGAATCGAGCGACATCAACACGACGACGCTCGGACAACGCGCCGCCGCCCGCTACGTGGCAAGCGGCGGGTTCGATGCGCACGTCGGTCGCATGCGCACCGAGTACGCACGACGGCGGGACGCGCTGCTCGAAGCGCTCCGGGCGACGTTTCCGGCCGGCAGCCGCTGGTCGACGCCGCGGTCCGGGTTCTTCGTGTGGGTGGAGCTGCCCGATGGTCTCGACGCGGTGCGCCTGCTCGAGATCTCGCTTCGCGAGGAGCGCGTGGCCTTCATCCCCGGCGCCGCGTTCGCGGCCGGGAGCGCGACCCCGGCCCGTTCCGCGCTGCGTCTGAACTTCAGCTACAGTTCCCCCGAGCGCCTGCACGAGGCCGTCGCCCGGATCGCGCGGGCGATCGAGCGACTGCGCGAGGAGAAGGATCATGACTGACGCCCGCGTCCAGCTCGGCTACGGAGAACGTCGAGTCGAGCTCCGCTACGATCCGAACCGCTTCGACGTGCTGGAAACCGGCGCCGCCGCCGAGCCCGAGCTGGACGACGACGCGCTCGCGGCCCGCC
>JAGQIB010000328.1 GCA_020431545.1 Gemmatimonadota bacterium | reverse complement strand
CGGTGGCCATGAACACGAGGCCGAACGCGAAGCCGCCCACGCACAGGTGCCAGGTCCAGGGCAGGTACATGATGCCGGCCGAGTCCGGACCGGCGACGGCGGTCATGAGGTACGCGCCGGCGATCCCGCCGAGCGCCATGGAGATCATGATCCGCCAGGCCGCGACTCCGGTCGCGAGCAGGATGCCCGCGCCGAGCAGGCAGGCCAGGGTGGAGACCTCCCCCATGCTGCCGGGGATGAGCCCGAGGAACGCGTGTCGGAGCGTGAAGCCCGCGCCCTCCAGCGCCGCCACGACGTTCGCCCCGTGCGCCTGCGCCGCCACCGCGAGCGGCGTGGCCCCCGTCCAGCCGTCCACGGCCTTGGCCGGGTCGACGGCGGTCCAGACCGAGTCGCCGGACATGAACGCCGGGTACGCGAAGAAGCAGAACGCCCGCGCCGTGAGCGCGGGATTCAGCACGTTCATGCCCGTGCCGCCGAACACTTCCTTGCCGATCACGATGCCGAAGCTGATGCCGAGCGCCGCCATCCAGAGCGGAAGCGTCGGCGGGCACACCAGCGGGAACAGCATTCCCGTCACCAGGAAGCCCTCGTTGATCTCGTGCTTGCGCACGACGGCGAACAGGACCTCCCAGAACCCGCCGACCGCGTACGAGACGAGGATCAGCGGGAGCATCTTCAGTGCGCCCCAGCCGAGGCACGCGAACAGGCTCGTGGCCTCCCCCATCGCCGACAGGCGCTGGTAACCGATGTTCCACATCCCGAACAGGATGCAGGGAATCAGCGCCATCACCACCGTGATCATGAGACGCTTGCTGTCGATCGCGTCGCGGACGTGGACGTTCCCCTTCGCGGTCGTCGGCGGCACGAACAGGAACGATTCGTTCGCCTCGAACAGCGGGTACGCCCAGCCGAACTTGCCGCCCTTCTTGAAGTGCGGCTTCAGTTCCTCGAGCTTCTTGTACAGGTCCCGGGTCTCTTCGAAATCGATTCTCATTCGTCTTCCTTCAGCACCGACTCGATTCCCCGGACGATGATGCCCTGGAAGTCGATCTTCGACGGACAAACGAAGGTGCAGAGCCCGCACTCGGCGCAATCCTCGAGTCCGAGGCTCTCCGCCTCCTCGATGTCACCGACATGGAGGGCCCGCATCAGGTAGGCGGGCAGGATGTCCACCGCGCAGACGTCCTCGTAAATCCCGGTCGCGATGTGCGCCCGCACGCTGCCGTTCAGGTTCGCGGTCATGCGCGGCGCCTGGGGACGGGTGAGGGTGGACGCGAACGTCCGGAAGCGGCTCACGCGATCCTCGCCGGGAAGCATCCAGCCCACGAAGTCCGCGTCGTCCCCCTCGGGGATCACGCTGAACTTCGCGTCGTAGTGGCCGAGCCCGGAGTCGCACCGGACCTGCGTTCCCGAGAGAACGCTGCCGGATACGAAACGGTTCGCGGCCGGCGACGCCTTCGGGTCGAGATGCGCGCAAGACACGCCGCGACGCGTGCGGTAGTGCTGCGGCGAAGTGGCGCCTTCGCCTCCCACCGCCACGACCCGGTTCACCGGGTAGCGGCCGGTCCGCGCGAACTCGCCGAGATCGGCGACGTCCTGGCAATCCAGGTACCACACCTCGCGACCCTTCTTGTGCGGAAGCACGTAGTGGATCTGCGCCTCGATCAGCCCGGCCGGGTACGGCCCGGAGAACGTGTGCTTCTCGCAGTTCTGCGCGTTGACGAGCGCCGGCACGCTCTTGCCCTTCAGCAGGCAGACGTGAACGCGGCCCTCGGTCAGCTTCGCGAGCAGGTCGACGCCGAGCTGGAAGTCCTCGTCTCGTCCCTGCATCGCGAGCGCCGGCGACGCGGCGAGCGGGCTGTTGTCCGAGCCCGCCACGAAGATCCCCGCCGGCGTGGCCGTCGGATCCGGAATCGTGGAGAACGGGCGCCGACGCAGAGAGGTCCACAGTCCGGAGTCGAGCATCATCTCCACGACCTGGGCGCGGTTGAGTGCGCGCGCGTCGGCCGGCGAGTGCGGGCGGTGTTCGGCCCAGGTCTCCTGGGCATCCAGCCGGATCACGATCTCCTCGCACACCCGGCGCGGACCGAATCGGACCTCGGCCACCTCCCCGCCGCCCGGCGACGGGAACTGGACCTCGGCCCGCTCGCGATCCTGGAACAGGGGCTGCCCCGCGGAAACGCGGTCGCCCTCCTTGACGAGGAGTCGCGGCTTGACCAGCCGGAACTCGTTCGGACGCACGGAAACGGTCACCGGACGCGCCGCGTCGACCACGGTCTCGGCGGGCGCGCCGGACAGGGGGACGTTCCATCCCCGCTTCATCCTGATTTCGGACATCGATCCCTCTCCCGTCTGCCCGGTCCCGGCCAGGCAAACGGAGCACCTCGGCGCTCCGCGGATCGAACGGAGGCTGGCCCCAGCAGTCGGGGAGCGCCGGCTATTTGTGAATCAAGTCACAAACGAATGCGGGTAAGGTGTCGCGCGGACCCCGCCCCTGTCAAGGGCGAAGCCCGGTGCTCACTCCGCCGAATCGCCCCGCGCGCCGAGCGGGATCGCGTTTCCGGAAAGATCGCCGGCGCTCAGTCGGGACCGGACAAGTCTCACCCTGATCAAGATGAGTATCGCCGGCGTTCGGCGCCGCGGTGGGCGCGAGTCCGAGGACTTCCGCCGCGAGGGGAGCGGCCAGCGGGATCCCCGCGCCGATCAGATCTGGTTCCCCTCGCGGAAATAGACGGTGGGGTTTCCGTCCGGGTCGAACGCGAGTTCGAATCGGGCCAGTTCGAGGACGGGCAGGAAGATCCGCAACCCGAAGCCCGCGCCGGTGTGGAACCGCGTCGCCCCGATGTCGTGCCGGTCTTCCCACGCGGTTCCCGTGTCCACGAACACCGCCCCGTCGACCCGGAGGTCGACGTTCGAGATGCGCCGCAGCACGCCGGGCACCGGGATCGAGAACCGCACCTGCGGCAGGATCGGGAACCGGAGCTCCGCCGACGCGAACGCGATGCTGTTGCCCTGGTCGACCTCGGACTCGCGACCGCGGATGGTTCCGTTTCCGCCGACCGAGAGCTGGCGGTACTCGGGGATGTGACCCTTGGTGCCCACCGCGGACATCCGCCCGGCGAGCACGAACACCCCGATCCGCCGGAAGGCCCGCGCGTCCGCGCTCGTCCGCACGTACTGAAGTCCATCCTCGAGCAGCCCCACATCGTACTCGGTCCCGAACTGCAGCAAGCTCCCGCGCGACGGATCGATCCGGACGTTCCGCGAGTCGCGCGACCAGCGGGCGCCCAGCACCGGGCTCAGCTGGTTCACCGAGCCGTCCTCGCTGCGCTCGCTGCGCGTGAGTCGCTCGAGGCCGGTGTAACCCGTGATTCCCTGCCGCAGCTCCCGGTAGTCGCCGACGTACCACGTGCTACCCACGAGGAGCCGGTTCGAGAGCAGGTCCGTCTCCTCGCGGCGCGGAAGCTCGAGATTCAATCCCACCGCGAGCTCCTGGCGGCGATCGCCGAGCCACGGCGTGCTGTAGGTGAACGTCGCGCGGTTCTTGTCGCCGGCCGTCGCCCGGTGGCGGATCGTGCGGTTCAGCCCCTGCGCGTTGCGCACGCGCACCGCGTACCCGTAGCGGACTTCCTTCGTATCGAAGTCGTAGTCGAGGATCGGGGCCGCGAGCCACCGGGGTCGCTCATACGCGGACACCACCACGAGCACGCCGCCCTCGGACGGCACGGCATCGACCTCGAGGTGCGCGAACAGCCCGAGGTCCACCAGGCGTTCCCAGTCGCGCCACAGCGCCTCGGACGAGAACGGTACGCCTTCCGTCAGCCGCATCTCGCGCCGGAACACGATCTCGCGCGTGTTCGTGTTCCCGAGGACGAGGACCTGCCGCACGACGAGACCGTCGAGCGCGGGATAGTCCTGGTAGTGCAGGCGCTCCATCGCCGACACGCGTCGCACGCCCACCCCCAGCGCAGCGCAGACGACGCAGATCGTGAACAGCAGTTGGCGCTCGGTCTTCCGCATGTCCTCCCCATCGGACGGGCGGCGGGAATTCTGATCTTGGGAAGGACCCGCGCGATGGTCAAGACGCGAGGAGGGAGGCCGCAGGGCCCCCCTCCCGAACTCGCGTTCGCTCTGTCCGCCGCTACTCGACCGGGCCGGTCGGCGGCGCGGGCGGCGCCGGGGGCGGAGGCGGCGGCAGGGTCGGCGGCGTGGCGGTCTCCCACGGCCGATTCGGCACGTACGCGGGCGCGCCGCCCGGGAGCTGCGTTCCGAGCCGGCTCAGCAGCAAGGCGCCGAAGCCGAGCGTGGACGCGAACAGCACCACGAACTTGTGCACGATGCCGGTGAACAGCGTGACCGGCCCCATCGCCGGCCCCACGAGGTGCAGGACCAGCGTGAGGATGCCGAACGCCGAGATCGTCACGAATCCGAGCACGAGCTGGCGGCTCGAGCCGCCCGAGGTGGCGAGCCCCTCGCCCGCGCGCATCGACGTCACCCGGCGGCCGACCGCGAGACACGAGGCGGCGAAACCCGCCCAGCCGAGGCCGATCCCGAACAGGAACACGAACGGGATCGCCACGATGCCCACCACCGTGATCGCGAGCAGGATCGACACGAGCACGAACGCGATCGGCAGGCCGAGCAATCCGAGGATGCCTACCAGGAAGCTCTGGCCCGGCTCGCCTTCCACGCGACGGCTGGTCGCATCGAGTCGACGTTCCATCAGCAGGTGCAGGAGCCACGTGAGGAACAGCCCGAGACCGAGCAGGAGCAGACGCACCACGAACTGCACGCCGCGCGACGGACGCAACGTGATGTCGTCGCCGTCGCGATCCACGTGCATCCAGCCGAACGGCAGCGGAATGTTCACGGAGACCTTCTGGCCGTGGACCTTCGCGTCCCCGTTCGTGCGGACACGTCCGCCGATCGCGACCGCGTCGCCGTCGACCTCCGCGCCCTCGTGCAGCACCACGCTGCCGCCGACGGCCACCGCGTCTCCCTCGACCTTCCCGTAGACGTGCACGGTCCCGCCGATCGCCACGGCGTCGCCGCTCACGGTCTCGCCCGCGGCGATCGTGGTGTCGTTGCCGATCTCGACCCGCTCGCCCGTGGTCTGGGTGTCTTCGTCGTCCGCCTCCGGACGATACTTCTGGTACTCCTGCCAGAGATCCTCGGAGGAGTCCTTCACCGCCTCCATCTGGCGATCGAGGTCCTCGAGCAGATCCGTCGACAGCGTATCCGTCTGGGCTCGTGCCGCCGGCGCCGCGCACGCGAGCGCCGCGATCGTCGCGACGAGTGCGAACCGTCCGGAACTAGGCGAACAGCGACGCATGGCGAAGCCCTCCCCGACGCCCGCGCCGAAACGCGAAAGCGGCGATCCCGATGACTGTCAAACCCAGGGTCCCGATGACGAGGTGCTCGGCGGAAGGTCCGAAGGCCGTCCAGCCGGCCCGGGTCAGCGTCTGCACGACGCCCGGAACCCATTCGAAGCGAGTGGCCGAGTCCGCGGCGAGGACGATCCCTCGCGTGAACAGATCCGCGACCTCGCCGGTGCCCACCGCGAGATCGCCGAGCAGCGCGCCCGGGGCCGCCTGCGGGGACCGACCCACGATCGCCACGAGCGACGCGAGGCCGCCCGCGCCGGCCAGCACCAGGGTCTGTTCGAACCAGTTCGGCAGGCGGAACGCCCGCGCGCGCCGGGCCCGATCCTGGTGGATCGCCCGCAGCACGTCGGTCGTGAGGCCCGCCGGAGGCGCGACGTCCAGGGACTCGGAGAGGATCCGCTGCAGCTCGAGCTGGACCGCGAGCTCCCGCGCCAGCCGCGCATCGCCGGCCGCCCGCTCGGCCACGGAATCCCGCTCGGCCGGCTTCAGCCGCCCCTCCGCCAGATCCACCAGTTTTTCTTCGATCGGTCGTCGCGTTCTCATGGTCGTTCTCCCGACGGCTTCCCCGCCCTGAACCGGTGTACGGATTCGCGCGCTCGAGGTTGCGTCCCCGTTCGCGCCACCGGTCCGGGAGGCGACGGACCGCTACAGTAGACCAAAATCCCCCATTCGCCACTCCCCGGGCGAGGCGTACGGCGGCCGCTCACTCCAGATCCTCCCGTCCGTAGTCCTGGACCAGGATCTTCCGGAACGCCTCCCGCGCCCGGTGGATCCGGGCCTTCACGGTGCCCAGCGGGATGTCCAGCGACGTCGCGATCTCGTCGTACGAGAGATCCCGCTGATGACGGAGCAGGAGGACGAGGCGGTGGGACTCCGGCAGCTTGGCGAGAGCCTCCTCGAGAATGCGGACCCGCTCGGCCTGCTCCAGGTCACGCGCCGGATCCTGGGCGGGATCCTCCACGTCGCGGGTGCCGGTGTCCTCCTCGCCGCCGATCGGCGCGTCCAGAGACACGGTGCGCAGCTTCTTCTTGCGGATCCAGTCGATGCACAGGTTGGACGCGACCCGGTAGAGCCAGCTCACGAACGGGTACGTCGGGTCGTACTTCCCGAGCGAGCGGTACACCCGTACGAAGACCTCCTGCGTGAGATCCCGCGCGAGCTCGCGGTCCCGCACCATGCGCCACGCGACGTTGTAGATGCCCCGCTCGTGCCGCCGCACCAGCACGGCGAAGGCGCGCTCGTCCCCGTCGAGCGCGCGACGGACGTAGACGCGATCGTCCTCGGGCTCCGGTCCGGAGGGGACCTCGGGCACCGCGGTCGGGGTCACGGGGCGGTCCGCGCGGCCGTCAGCGGCGCCGCCGTCGCAACGGCGCCGTCCACGTCGCCGGCCTCGAGACGCGAGATCGCCGCGAAGCAGATCGGCTCCTCGTCTCCCGGCAGGCGGCCGGCCGCGAAGTCGAACAGCGACGCCGCGACCGCCGGTACGCCCCGCTCCCGCAGGTCGTACGCGGCGGCGAGGAAGATCGGGCCCGGCACGTGACCGCCGCTCATCTCGCGGAGACGCGTGAACGCGGCGCGCGCGTCGGTGCTCCGCCCGAGCTCGCGCGCGAGCGGCGCGAACAGCGCGTACGCGTACGGGAACTCGGGATCCTCGCGGATCGCGTCGGCGAGCTCGGACAGCGCGGCGGTGGAGTCCGCCGCCTCGAGCGCGATCGCGGCCTGCACGAATTTCTTCACCGCGAGCGCGCCGGAGGCATTCTCGATCTCGGCCAGGCGGCGACGGTGCGTCTCGGCGGCGCGGCGCGCGGCGTCCCGGTTCCCGCGCGCGCGCTCGATCCGCACGAGCAGCTGGAGCGCGTCGAGACTCGTGGAGTCGCAGGCGACGGCCCGGTCCGCGAGCGTCCGGGCCTCGTCGAGCGAGCCGGCGTCGAGCGCGGCCCGGGCGCGGAGAACGTCGGCCCGCGCGGAGTCCGCGGGCGCGGCGGGATCGAACTCCCCGGCCGCGAGGTAGTCGAGCGTGACGCGCCGAGCCGCCGTCTCGCCCGCCGCCGACTGCGCGTCGGCGAGGCCGACCCAGGAGAAGAGGTCGCGCGGCGCGAACTCCACCGCGCGCTCGAAGTCGGAGATCGCGCCGGCGAGATCCCCGACGCGCCGTCGCAGCGTGCCGCGCGCGCGGTACGACATCGCGTCCTGGGGCTCGTGCTCGAGCTGCACCGTGAACAGGCTGTCCGCGAGCTCGAAGCGGTTGCGGCGACGCGACGCGTCGGCGAAGGCCACGAGCTCGTCCCGGGTCAGCGCCCGCTGCCGGGCGAGACTCGCGAGCGGTGCGAGCACGTCCTCCCAGCGGCCGTCCTCGTACGCGAGCAGCCCGAGCGCGGAGAGCGCGCCCGCGTGATCCGGGTGCTCGTGGACGAGCCAGGTGAACTGCCAGATCGCGGCCCAGCGCCGCCCGGTGAACAGCTCGGCCCGGGCGAGGCCGAACCGGGCGTCCTGCTCGATCTCCTCGGGCAACCGATCGGACGCGAGAATCCCGCGCAACGTCTCGGCCGCGGCGAGCTGGTCCTCGGGACGACCGGATGCGATCCGGCTCGACGCTTCCTCCAGCGCCCGGACGACGGCGGGGTCGCGCGCGGGCGCTCGCT
>JAGQIB010000327.1 GCA_020431545.1 Gemmatimonadota bacterium | reverse complement strand
ACGCCGTTGACCGCGTTCGCGCCCCACATCGCGCCACCGGGCCCCCGGATGACTTCGATGCGATCGACCTGGTCCAGGGGAAGCTCGAGACTGTCCCAGAACACCTGGGACATCATCGGGGAGAAGACCGTGCGGCCATCCACCATCACGAGCAGCTTGTTCGACCACACCCCGTTGAACCCGCGCGCCGAGATGGCCCATTCGGTGGAGTTCACGCGATTCGCCTGGATTCCCGGAACGGCCCGCAGGGCTTCCGCGATCGACGACGCGCCGAGACGGGTGATGTCGTCGGACGTCAGAACGTAGGTCGCCGCGGCGGTATCGAGGTACTGCTCCTCGCGTTTCGACACCGAAACGACCTCGAGATTCAGCAGGTCCTCGAGCGAGAGATCGGCCAGACGCGAGAGATCGCCGGCTTCCGCGTCTCCCGCGAGCATCAGAAATGCGAGGGAGAGAATCAGGGGCTCCAACACCCAGTGGCGACTCATCGGGCGACGCACTTCCGCTTTCTCCGGGAACGGGGTGACTTCTGGGGAACTCTCGCTGTTTGTCGGCAGTCCTGGCGGTCGCCTTGACCGGCCGCCCTTGGAGGCAGCGGGGTCCGTCGGCGACTCAATCGGGCCGGCGTCCCGGCCGATCCCGGGGTCAGTGCCTGAACGACGACACCGAGGGGGCCGCGTGCACGACGAACGGGAAGCGACACCGATCTTCGACCTGGAACTGGCGACGACCTACTGCGGATCGAAGCGAGACCTCGCGCTGCGCCTCGCCCGGAAGCTCGCGGACGTCGGGCCGGGAGAGATCGAGGCGATCGCGCACGCGATCGAGACCGGAAATGCGAAAGAGGCGGCCACGGCCGCCCATCGCCTCAAGGGCTCCGCGGCGCCGCTCGGCGCCGAACGACTGCGGCGCGCGGCGGAGGAGATCGAGGCCGCCTGCCGCGAGGGGCAGCCGGCCGACGCACTGGCCGACCGGCTGCGGGACGAGATCCGCGAGTTCGTGGGGGAGTTGAACCGGCACCCGGAGGCGGGACCCCGGTAACTCCGGCAGGAGATCCCGGCCACGCGTTCCTGCCGGCGATCCCTCGCCGCGAGCCCGACGACGTCCTAGAAGGGCGACTCGTCCGCGGTCGGCCCGTAGATCGACGGCAACGGCACGTCGCACAGCCGCAGGTAGACCGACAGCTGGGCGCGGTGGTGGATCAGGTGATTCATCACGAAGCTGCGCAACACCGCGACCTTCGGCAGGGTGAACGCCACCTCGCCCCCGTTCCGGAGCGACCAGTTCTCGAACATCTTCTGATCCGACGCGCCCGCGAGCGCCGCCCGGGCCGCCGCGACGTTCTCGTCGAAGCGGGTGACCAGCTCCTCCGTCGTGCGGCAGAGCGGAGGCTGCGCGTTCGGCCCGTCCTTCGGATTGACGTCGAAACCGTCGCCGTCGAGCGTGATGCCGGTCCAGGACAGCAGGTTCGCGACGTGCGTCGCGAGCGCCCCGAGCGGATACGACTTCTCGTGCGGGCGCCAGTCCATCCGGTCCTCGGGCACTCGCTCGAGCACGCGACGGGTGGTCGCCATCTCCTGATCGAACTCGGGAAGCATCGACTGCGCGATCGACATGGTTCCTCCTGCGGCCCGCGGCCGCCAGACGCGAAGACGCCCCGGGAGTGGGCGCCTCGAGAGACCGGACGATCGCATCCCTCGGGCCCGCACGTCGACGTGAAACCACGACGAAAACAAGGGATGCCGGCCGGGCGCTTGGTTTAGTCTCCCGCCATGGCCGATCCCACCGTGAGATTCCGGCTCGCGACCGACGCCGCGGCGAGCCGCGACGGGTCGGGATTCGGTCTCCCTGCCGACTTGCTGCGTCAGTCGCGGCATCGGGTGCGCATCATCGCGCTCCTGATGCTCATCGCATCCGGCGCCGACCTCGTGATGATGACCGTGGGTGCGTTCTACACCCACTTCCGGTGGTCCGAGGTCCTCGGCCCGGATCGAATCCCCGCGCTCGGCACGCTCCTCTCGTTCAGCGCGGCCGCCATCCTGTTCTTCGCCGCCGGAACGGATCGCATCCGCAACGGGGCCTTGCTCACGATCGCCCTCGCCTTCGAGGTCTTCGTCTGCTTCGTCCTTTCCGTATCGAATCCGATCGCCGTCTACGGATCCACCGGGCGTCTTCCGAACCTCACGTGGGTCACGCCGCTGATCATCCTGTTCCCGCTGATCGTTCCCTGCCCGCCCCGGCGAACGCTCGTGACCGCTCTGCTCGCGGCCGCGACCCGTCCGATCGCGCTCGTGCTGCTGGTGGCCGCGGGACTCGTCCGGGCCGACAGCGAGGCGTACTTCACGGCCGTCTTCAGCCCCGGACTCGCGGTCGTCTTCGCGACGTTCGGATCACGCGTCGTCTACGGGCTCGGGATGGAAGTCGCGCGGGCCCGCCAGATGGGCAACTACACGCTCGAGCGGAAGCTCGGCAGCGGCGGCATGGGCGAGGTCTGGCTCGCCCGCCATCGTCTCCTCGCGCGCCCCGCAGCGGTCAAGCTCGTACGCTCCGATCATCTCACGGGCGCGCAGGCGGGCGAGTCCGCGTCCGTCGTCCTCGAGCGCTTCGAGCGCGAGGCGCAGGCCACCGC
>JAGQIB010000326.1 GCA_020431545.1 Gemmatimonadota bacterium | reverse complement strand
GGCGGGGACCAGCCCCCGGCCACCGGCGTGGACCCGAAGGATCGCCTCGAGCTGTGGGCCCGGATGAACGCGCTGCAGGACTCGAGCGACGCCGGCCGGTTCGAGCCCGTGGTCGAGCAGGTGCCGGCGCTGCTCGCGGCGGAGCCGGACAACGCGCGCCTGCTTCGACTCTACGGCGAGGCGCTGGCCGGACTCGGGCGGGCGGCGGAAGGAGTTCCCTACGTGGAGCGCGCGTTCGGCGTGACCGGAATGCGGGACAAGGACGGGATCGCGCTCGCGCGCATCCTCGCGCGGGCCGGTCGCCCCGCCGACGCCGAGAAGCTGCTGCGCACGTTCACGCGACAGGAGCCGGAGTACTCCGAGCACTGGTTCAATCTCGGCGTTCTCTACACCTCTCAAGGACGCGATCGTGACGCGGTGGACGCGTACGAGCACGCGCTCGCCCTGCGACCGGAGGCGCCGCATCTGCTCACGAATCTCGGATCGTCGCTCGCGCGGGTGGCCGGCGGAGACTCCGCCCGGGCGGCGCGGGCGATCGATCTCCTCGACCGCGCTGTCCAGTTGAGCGGTGACGCCGACCAGCGGCCGGCGCTCGTCCGCGCCGAGGCCCTGGCGGCGCTGGGGAGAACGGAGGAGGCGCGGACCGCGCTGACGGAACTCGCCGCGCGACCGCGCCTCCGAGGAGTCCAGCCGAGCGACATCGCCGAGGCGATGCGCCGGCTTCCCTGAGACCGCTTTCTACTTCAGCACGACGATCCGGCTCGACTCGGAACCGGTCGCCGACTCCAGCCGCGCGAAGTACACGCCGGCCGAGACGCGCGAGCCGTCGTCCGCCCGCAGATCCCAGGACAGCAGACCGGAGTCGCGCAGGCGTCCCTCGTGCACCGTGCGCACCACGCGTCCGGACACGTCGTGGATCGTGACGCGCGCCTCGCCCTCCTCGCGGAGTCGGAAGAACAGCGTTGCGTTCGTGGTGGCGGGCACGGGATTCGGCGCCGCGAACAGGCTCGTCGCGCGATCCGCCGCGGGCAGGTCGTTCACGCCGGTCGCGAGCGTCTGTCCGAACAGCTGGCCACGGATCTCGCCGCCGGGGAGCACGGTGGAGTGGACGTTGAAGTACACGAGCCCGCCGGTGATCGACCCTTCCTGCGCTTCGAGGTAGTTCCAGGTGCCGACCTTCGGATTGCCGGTCGCGATTCCCTGCAGCACGCCCGCGTTGACGCCCGGGGCGGCCGGACCGTGGAAGTGACACGCGCTCTCGGTCCCGACCAGTCCCGCGAACCGGATGTCGTACTGGAGCGTGTTCGCGGCGGTGTCGATCTGGAACGAACCGATCCCGAGTCCGGTCGACGCGTTCGGCGGAACTTCCTGCGATCCCTGCAGAACGGCCACGAAGTCCGTGTCGGGATCCACGAGCACCTGACCGCGGATCTCGCCGCCCGCGTTCACCGTGGTGTGGATGTTGACGTACGTGAGCCCGCCGAGGATCGAGTTCTCGTCGGCCTCGGCGTACGCCCACGAACCGATCTTCGGATTGCCGGCCGGGAGTCCGTGCCGCACGCCCGCGTTGACGCCGGGCGCCGCGAAGCCGTGGATGTGGGCGGCCGTCTCCGTGCCCGCGAGGCCGGAGTACTCGATGTAGTAGAACAGCGTGTTCGTGTCCGTATCGATCACGAACTGTCCGATCCCGGTGCCGGGCGATCCCGTGGGCGGGACCTCCTGGTTGCCGTCCAGATCGGCGTGCATGTGGCCGGCGGCGCCGGCGGGGACTGGTGACGTCGCGGCCAGCAGGGCCAGCGTGCACAGGGCAGGGGCGAGCTTTCTCATGGATGCCTCCCAGGACGTGAACGACAGGCGAGTGTTTCGGGCATTCGACCGAGCGCAGAAGGCGGCTCGTGATACGCGATCCGGAAGTCGTGCTTCTTCCGGCCTCGGGACCCCGCGCCCCGGCCGGCCCGTCGCGCGGGATCGACGGACCCACGTCACCGATCCGGGGCCGGGTGCGGGGGGGCGGGTTGCGGGGCGGGGGGGCGACATGCGATCCTCGATCGCGGTTCTCGCCTCGACCTCACCGAAAGGGCCGACTCCGGATGCCGAGCGTGAAGCGATCTCTCGAGACTCGCCTGCCGTCCCTCGTCGCCGTCGCCGTCGCCGTCGCCGGGGCGGCCGCTCCGACCGCGGCGGGCGCGGCGCAGTGGTCGGTGCAGCCGGACGGCAGCGGCGACTTCCCCACGATCCAGGCCGCCGTAGACGGTGCGGTCGCGGGCGACGAGATCATCCTGGAAGACGGTCTCTTCACCGGGAGCGGCAACCGCGACGTCATCCTCCACGGCAAGGACGTGATCGTCCGCTCGCGCAACGGCCCGACCGCGACCACCATCGACAGCCAGGGGCAGACCGGCGATCCGCACCGCGCGTTCAAGATCAAGGACGGGGAGACGTCGGCGGCGCGGATCGAGGGCCTCACGATCACCGGCGGCTTCGCCGAGGGTCTCTTTCCGGAGAGCGGCGGGGGCGGAATCCTCGTCGCGTACGGCACACATCCCACGATCACGAACTGCGTGTTCACGGAGAACGAGTCCGGCTTCGAGGGGTTCGGCGCGGGGCTCCTCGCGTGGGAGGATTGCGACATCACGCTGACGGACTGCGTCTTCTCGAACAACACGTCCGGCTGGTACGGGGGAGGCTTCACGCTCCGCAAGTACTGCGACGCGCTCGTGGAGCGCTGCACCGTCTTCGGGAACTGGTCCCTGCACGCGGGGGGCGGCGCCTCGATCACGCGCTCGAACGCGATCGTGAACGACTGCCTGTTCATGGACAACGAGACGTTCGAGGTGGACGGCGGAGGCGTTCTCGTGAAGGCGGAGGCACAGCCGATCTTCACCCGCTGCGTGTTCGCGGGGAACCGGGCCTGGGCCGGGGGTGCGCTCGGCCTCGGCAATCTGCCGAACGTCACCGTGATCGACTGCCTGTTCGAGAACAACGACGCGGTCTCTCGCGGCGGCGCGATCTGCCTCGACCAGGAGCCGCCGGTGCTCACGATCTGGAACTCGACGTTCGTGAACAACCGCGCGCCGCTGTTCGGAGGACACATCTTCCAATCCGGAGCGGCGTCGCTCACCCTGCGTAACTGCATCCTGGGAGACTACTGCGACGCGCCGAGCGCGATCTTCTCGAGCACGAGCGTGGTCGACATCGACTGCTGCGTGGTGGTGGGCGGAAGCGCCGAGGTGGTGACCTCCGGCACGTCGACCGTGCTCTGGGGCGCGGACAACGTCGACGCGGATCCGATGTTCTGTGGTCCGGATCCGCTCGGCTGCGACTCGGACCCCGAGCCGACCGGGGACTGGACGATCGACGTCCTGTCGCCCGCGTCGCCCGCGATCAACTCCTGCGGCCGCGTGGGCGCCTACGACATCGGGTGCGGGGCGACGTCGGCCGGCGCCACCCTGGAGACCCGCTCGTTCGGGTCGCTGAAGGCGCTGTTCCGGCGCTGAGTCTGCGGAAGGAGACGTCGGGGGGAGCGGAGCCGGGGGCCCGGCCGGCGTGCCCCCGACTTCGCGGATCCTTCCCCGAGCGATCCGATCTCGCTAGGGGCATTCCGCCGATCCCGTGCAACCGTTGCACGTTCCCACGACCGAGCAGGCGGCGTGCCACGTGCACGCGGCGATGGTACAGAAAGTCGAGTCGGCGATGGTCGGGGGCTGTCCCGCCTGTGCCCTCGAGGCATCCTCATGAGTCAGGGAGCGGATGGTTCGGGTCGCGAGCCGGAGACGGCGCTCGGACGGCTTCGAGTTCTTCATTCGTTCCTCCCGCGTACGGTGGCGTCGATCGCGGTTCCACGGTTGTCGGCGGACCGACGTCCGGTTCGCCGGGGGCCTCCGGGGAATCGATGACGTCGTCGAACCCACGCCGAGGATCCCGCCTCACTGAGGCCCTCGGAGGAGGAGGACGGACGAATCCCCGACGTTCCGACGACGAACTCCGAAGTATCCCGTCGACAGGGGCCGTCTTTCCGGTACCCTGATTCCAGACCACGGCCGGATCATCAGGACTGACTCATTGCGCGCCAGGACCGCTCGCTTCATCGCCATCGTTCTCGGGAGCTTCGGTCTCGCTGCCGACTCGATCCCCGGCGCCCTCGCCGGCGCGCCGCCCGTGTGGAACCGCGAGGTCGACGGCACGATCTTCGACGCCTTCGGCCCGGTCGGCGGGGCGTGGCTCGGCGGTCTCGACCGCGCCCGCCCCCAGTTCGTGGACATCGACGCCGACTCCGACCCCGACCTGTTCGTGGCGGAGGAGGACGGCCGTCTTCGCTTCTACCGGAACGACGGCACGGCAGGCGCCCCGTCGTTCCGGTTCGTCACCGACGACTACTCCGGGAAGCACGAGTTCTACTTCACCCGCTTCGTGGACATCGATTCCGACGGCGACCAGGACCTCCTCGTGGAGGCACCCGCGTTCGAGGAGGAGGGCCCGGACGGCAACGTCGCGCTGCGACCGGGCGGCTTCCTGTACCGGAACGAAGGGACGCCCCTGGAACCGGAGTGGGTGCTCGACTCCCCGCGCACCGACGGCTACTTCGCCGACGAGAACGGTCTGCCGATCGGATTCGACACGACGGCGCCGGACTTCGTGGATCTCGACGGAGACGGCGATCCGGATCTGCTGATGGGCGTGGCCACCGGCGCGATCATCCTGTACCGCAACGTGGGTGCGCCCACCGCGCCCGTGTTCCGCTACGAGACGAACTCGTACCAGGACGTACTGATCATCTTCGGTGCGTGCAACCCGGAGCTCGCCGAGCCGACCACTCTCGGCGACTGGTGGCGGAGCCAGGGGCCGACGCCGCGGCACGGCTTCATGCTGTTCAGCTTCTTCGACGTGGACGACGACTCGCGTCCCGATCTGTTCGTGGGGGATTCGAACAACTCGAACGTCTACTACTTCACGAACGTGGGCGGCTCGCCGGATCCGAACTTCCAGTGCGTGAGCGAGGCGTTCTTCCCGGACTCGACGGGCGGGCAGGGGCTGTTCTCGCGGCAGCTCGTGAGCGCGTTCGCGGATCTGGACGGGGACGGCGATGCGGACTGCGTCGTGGGAGCGGGGGTGGAGGTCACGACTCCGGTCACCCTCTGGCAGTTCCGCAACGACGGCTCCCCGACGATACCGAACTACCGATTCGTGACGTCGCGCTATCTCGACGAGTTCGATCTCGGGCGGCGCACCGCACCGCTGCTCGTCGACTTCGAGGGAGACGGGCGGCTCGACCTGTACGTCGGCATCGAGAGCGAGCAGCACATCTCGCAGTACGGGAACATCGGCACCGCGTCGGATCCGCAGTTCGCGCTGTTCGACGAGCGGTGGCGGCCGATGCCGTTGACGAGCGCGATCACTCCGGAGAGCGCGGACCTCGACTCGGACGGCGATCTCGACCTGTTCGTGGGCGTGAGCAGCGGCGCCGTGCGCTGGTTCCGGAACGAAGGTCCTCCCGCCGCGCCGGCGTTCGTCGAGGTCACCACCGACTCGGCGTTCGGAGAGCCGTCTTCCAAGCGGATCCGCCGCGCGACGCGGCAGCAGGCGACGCCGCGCTTCCTCGACGAGGATTCGGACGGCGACCTCGATCTCCTGGTCGGCCGCTGGCAGACCGGTCAGGACGGCAACGCCACGATCCTCCTGTTCCGCAACGACGGCACGCCCACCGTCCCCGATCTCGTGCTCGCGAGCGAAGACTGGCGGGGACTCGGTCCGTTCGGTCGCTCCGTGGCGCCGGCGCTCGGTGACCTCGACGGCGACTCGGATCTCGACCTGATCGTGGGTCTCGCCGACGGAGTCGTTCGCGGCTACCGGAACGTGGGCACGCCGGCGCACGCGCAGTTCGTGCCGGACGGCGCGCCCGCGCTCGACGTGGGGCGCGA
>JAGQIB010000325.1 GCA_020431545.1 Gemmatimonadota bacterium | reverse complement strand
CGCGAGATCCAGCGGGGCGGGCAGGTCTTCTTCGTGCACAACCGGGTGCAGTCGATCGGGCGGGTCGCGGACCACCTCCGAGAGCTCCTGCCGGAGCTCCGCTTCGACGTCGCGCACGGTCAGATGGCCGAGGGCGAGCTCGAGGGCGTGATGCGCGACTTCCTGGAGCGTCGCAGCGACGTGCTCGTCTCCACGATGATCATCGAGAGCGGTCTCGACCTGCCGAACGTGAACACGATCCTGATCAACCGGGCGGACACGTTCGGGCTCGCGCAGCTCTACCAGCTCCGCGGTCGGGTCGGGCGTTCCAATCACCGCGCGTACGCATACCTGCTCATTCCGGCGGGGGCGCAGCTCACCGACATCGCGCGCAAGCGCCTGCGCGCGATCGAGGAGTTCTCGGATCTCGGCGCCGGTTTCCGGCTCGCGATGCGCGACATGGAGATCCGGGGCGCGGGGAACTTTCTCGGGCCGGAGCAGTCCGGGCACCTGAACGCCATCGGGTACGAGCTCTACTGCCAGATGCTGCGCGAGGAGATCGCGCGCACGCGCGGCGACGAGGTCCCGGCGGAGCGCGCCTCCGTCAAGATGGACGTCGCGATCGACGCCTATCTCCCGGACGACTACGTGGAGGACCCGGATCAGCGGATCTACTTCTACAAGCGTCTGGCGGATCTGGTCGAGCGCCGCGCGCTCGCCTCGCTCGCCGACGAGCTCCGCGATCGCTACGGGCGGTTGCCCGCCGCCGCGGAGAGCCTGCTGCGCCTCAAGGAGCTTCGACTCCTGGCGGAGGAGGCCGGGGTGGAGGAGGTCCGCCTGCGGGGCGCCGAGGCCACCCTGCGCTTCCTGGCGGGCCGGGAGCCCGGTCCGGAGGTCGTCGCGGAGCTCGTGCGACAGGCCCCCGGCAAGCTCGCATTTCAAGCGGACGGCCGCGAGGGGCTCCGGGTGCGCCTCCAGGCTCCGTCGGTCGAGGAGGCGCCGGACGCGCTCGCCGCTCTCTTGCGAGTGGCAACCGCCTCCGATACACTCGCCGTTTCGCACACCTCCGAATGAACGAAAAACACGGGAGTTCGCAGTGATTCGTCGTATTTCGCTCGCAGTTCTGACCGGCCTCGTGATCGCGGCCCTCGTCGCCGGATGCGACAAGGGCGGGAGCACGGGCGAGAGCAAGGTGGTCGCCCGCGCCGGCGACATCGAGGTCACCCTGGCCGACTTCCAGAAGGCGTACCAGGCGATCACGGCGAACTCGCGCCCCGACATCTCCACCCTGGAGGGCAAGCGCAATTTCGCGAACGATCTCGTCAACCAGCGGATCCTGCTCGCGGAATCGGAACGACGCGGCGGCATCGCGAACGCCGACATTCTGGCGCAGATCGAGGTGAACCGGACGAACGCGATGCTGGGCGAGCTCTACAAGCGGGAGATCCAGGACAAGGTCGAAGTGCTCGGCTCGGACGTGAAGGAACTCTACGACCACCGGGCGTTCAACGTGAGGGCGTCGCACATCCTCGTGGACGACGAGGCGGTGGCGAAGCGGATCCGCGAGGAGATCCTGTCCGGGAAGATCTCGTTCGCCGACGCGGCGAACAAGTACTCGATGGACATGGGCAACAAGGCGAAGGGCGGCGATCTCGGAGAGATCCGCTGGGGGCGCACGGTGCCCGAGTTCCAGAAGACGGCGTTCGAGCTCGAGCCGGGGAAGATCTCCGAGCCGATCGAGACGAACTTCGGCTGGCATCTGATCCTGGTCCGGGAAAGGGTCCCGCAGGAAGACCGCGCTTCGCTCGAGGAGTCGCGACCGTCGTTGCGCACGGAGGTGCGTCAGCAGATGGAGCAGCAGCGCATGCGGGAGTACGTCGCGGGGCTGCAGGAGCGGCTCGGGCTCGAGTGGAACGAGGACGCCATCGAGACGCTGCGGGACGGGATTCGCGAGATGCAGAAGCTCGACATCGACACGATCCCCGAGGCCGATCGGAACCTCCCCGTGGTCGCGCCGGCGGACCTGGATACGCCGCTGGCGACCTGGGACGGCGGTGAGTGGACCATCGCGGACTACATCGACGATTTCCGGAAGAAGCCGGCCGGGACCCGCCCCCCGGGATTGATCCCGCACAACGGGCTGAAGGAGCTCATTCGCACCGCTCAGATCCAGAACGTGCTCCTGGGGATCGAGGCGAAGCGCCTGGGCTTCGACAAGCTGCCCGAGGTGAACGCCACCGCCGATCGACTCAAGGAGCAGGTCGAGGTCGAGCTCGTGCACAGCGCGTTCCTGCAGGCTGCCGACGTGCCGGCGGAAGACGTGAAGGCGTTCTACGACTCGACCATGGCCGAGAACCCGGATGCGCTCATGGCCGACGAGCGCGTCGACATGCTGATCGTCACGAACGCGGAGCGGAGCAAGATCGAGGAGGCCCTGCGCCGCATGCGGGGCGGGGAAGACGAAGCGAAGGTCATCGCCGAGATCTCGATGGACACCCGCACGAATCGCCGGGGCGGCCGCACCGGTCTGATCCCGCGCGGACAGTACGCGGCGCCCGTGGATGAAGTGGCCTTCTCGAATCGCGTGGGCAAGGGCTGGTCCGACCCGATCGTCACGGACACGGGAATCGGCGCGGTGAAGGTGCTGAGTCAGGAGCAGCCGCGTCCGTTCAAGCTCGAGGAGATCAAGGACGACCTCACCCGTCTGCTCGCGCAGCAGCGGGGCGAGCAGGCGTTCGAGGAATGGCTGAATCAGCAGCGAGAGTCGCGGAACGTCGAGATCTACGACGACGTCCTCGAGCTCTACGGGCAGCCGGTCTCCTGATGCGTCGCCTCGTCGTCTTTCTCGGGGTGGCTCTCGCCCTCGCGCCGGCGGTTCTTCCGTCGGTCGCGGCGGCGGCGCCCGAGATCGTGGACCGCGTCATCGCGGTGGTGGGCAACCGTATCGTCCTCCTGTCGGAGGTGGACGAAGAGGTCTACCTCGCGCAGCTCCGCGGTCAGCTCGACCCCAAGGATCCGGCGGCGGTGGCGAAGTACCGCCAGGACGTGCTCGACGCGCTCGTGGAGAGCCAGCTGCTGCTCGAGGAAGCGCGACGCGACGGAATCCAGGTCACGCGCGAAGAGGTCGACGAAGCGGTCGACGGCATGGTCGCCGACGTCCGGAGTCGTTTCCCGGACGAAGCTTCGTTCGAGGCGCAGCTGGAAGAAGAGGGAACCTCCCTCGAGGCGCTGCGGAAGAGCTACCGCGGCAAGCTCGAGGACCAGCTCGTCGTGCGGCAGCTCGTGGACCGCAAGGTCCGCAGTCGCGTGCTCGTGGACGAACGCGAGGTGCGCCGCTACTGGGAAGAGCATCAGGACGATATTCCGTCCCTCTCGTCCGAGCTCACGCTGCGCGTGATCCACGTGAGTCTCGGCTCGGCGGCGCTCGTCGACAGCGCGGCCGTCCGTCGGGCCGATCTCGTGCGCGAGCGTGCCGTGAAGGGCGAGGACTTCGCGACGCTCGCGAAGGTGTTCTCCGAGGGGCCCACTGCGCAGCGCGGCGGGCTGCTCGGCTGGTTCGCGCCCCAGGATCTCGATCCGCGTCTCGCCGGCGCCATCTCGGGCCAGCCGGCCGGTACGATCACGCCCGTGATCCTCACGGACCGGGGCGCGCACATCGTGAAGATCGAGGACGTGAACTCGGACGACGGCACGATGCAGCTCCGCCAGATCGTCTTCCTGCGGGATCAGGACGCGGCCCGCAACCAGGCGAAGGCGCGCGCGGAAGCGATCCGCCAGCGGCTCCTCGCGGGGGAGGACTTCGCGGAGGTCGCCCGGGAAACGTCCGACGATCCGACGTCGGCCGAGAAGGGCGGCGAGCTCGGCACGGTGCCGGCCGAATCGCTCGAGCCGAAGCTGCGCGAGGCCATCGAGCCGCTGCAGGTCGGCGAGATCACCGAGGTGCTGGAGGATCCGCGCGGGTACTCCATCTTCCGCCTCGACGGCCGGGAGGGCGAGCGCGACGCCACGTTCGACGACGTGCACGACCGCCTCGTGACGCTGCTCGAGCAGCAGAAGAGCCAGGAGTTCTACCGCCAGCTCGTGGACGAGGCGCGCGAGAAGACCTACGTCGAGTACCGGCTCGACGGTCCCGAGAGCTGATCTCCCGTCCGTGCGTCTCGACCTCTTCCTCTGTCGGACGTCGATCGTGAAGCGGCGCGCCGAGGCCGCGCGGTTGCTGCGCGCCGGACACGT
>JAGQIB010000324.1 GCA_020431545.1 Gemmatimonadota bacterium | reverse complement strand
CCCGGCGTGTACGAGCTGACGGAAGGCGAGACGTTCGCGGATCTCGTGCGGATGGCGGGCGGGCCGACGGGTCGCACGCACCTCGTCCGGGCGCGCGTGGATCGCGTGCTCCCCCCGTCACGTCGCGCGCCGGGCGAGCCGCCGGCCGTCACGCTCGACGTGCCGCTCGCGGACGCGCTCGCGGGACGCGCCACGTTCGAGCTCGACGATCTCGACGACGTGGTCTTTGCGCCGGTGCCCGCGGATCGCGGCGAGTTCGTGGTGGTGCGCGGCAACGTCTGGTACCCGTCGACGTACGAGTTCCGCGCCGGCATGCGCGTGGCCGACGCGCTGGAGGCGGCCGGCGGCGTGCGGCCGGACACGTTCGACGGTCGCGCGTACCTCGTGCGCACGCGCCCGGATCTCACGCGCGAGACGCTGACGTTCGACGTCGGCCGCGTGCGCGCCGGCGATCCAACCGCGAACGTGCCCCTCGCGGCGCGCGACGAGATCTCGATCCGCTCGCGCTGGGAACTGTTCGACCGCCCGACCGTGTCGATCGCCGGCGCGGTCCGGAACCCCGGCGAGTACGAGCTCACCGATGGTCTGACCGTCGGCGAGCTCCTGGTCCAGGCCGGCGGTTTCCTCGAGTACGCGTGGACGGATTCCGTGGAGGTGTCCCGCGTGTACCCGGAGGACGGAGACGCGCGACGAATCGCCGAGACGTTCCGCGTCCCGGTCGGCGACGACTTCCTCGCGCGCGCCGAGCTGCCCGCGTTCGCGCTGCAGAATCACGACCGCGTGTTCGTGCGCCGACAGCCGTTCTGGGAGCTGCAGCGCGACGTGCGGGTGGCGGGGGCGGTGATGTACCCGGGCACGTACTCGCTCGAGAGCCAGACCGAGCGGCTCGCGACCGTGATCGATCGCACCGGCGGGCTGCTCGAGAACGCGTACCCGGAAGGGTTCCAGCTGTTCCGCCGCCAGGATGACATCGGGCGCGTTTCCGCGGATCTGGCCCGCGCCCTCGAAGACCGCGGCAGCGACGCGAACCTCGTGCTCGTTTCCGGCGACTCGCTGTACGTGCCGGAGCGCCCGATGACCGTGCGAGTGAGTGGCGCCGTGAACTTCCCCACGAGCCACGTCTTCCGGCCCGGGAAGGGGATCGGCTGGTACGTCGAGAACTCGGGCGGCTACCGCGACGAGGCGAAGAAGAGCGGCACGACGCTCGTGTACTCCACGGGACGCGCCGCGAAGGTGCGCCGCTGGCGCCCGGATCCGGAGGTCCGACCGGGATCCGAGATCGTGGTGCCCGCGAAGATCCCGGGCGAGGGCACGGACTGGGGCCGCGTGGTCGTGGACATCGCCTCGGTGGCCGCGAGCCTCGCGACGACGTGGCTCGTGGTGGACACGATCGTCGGCCGGTAGGCCGGCGCGTTCCCGTCGAGATCCTAGGCGACTCCGGCCGGTTCGATCGCGAGCACGCGATCCAGTGCGGCCCCGAACGCGGGACGGAAGAACTCCGGGGTGAAACGTCGCGCGTGGGCGAGCAGCCGCCCACGTAGCTCGACCTCGTCGCGCAGACGGACGGCCTCGAACTTCGCGGCGAGATCCTCTCCATCCGTCCAGCGCAGCTCCGAGAACGGGACCGTCTCGCGCACGCCGCCCGAGTCGTGCACGAGCGGGATGCAGCCGCGCAGCATCGCCTCCACCGGGCTGATGCCGAACGGCTCGTGTCGAGTGGAGTGCACGAACCAGCGCGCGCGTCCGAGGTGATCCTCGATCTCGGACCACTTCGCGTTGCCGAGGATGCGTACGTTCGGGAGAGACCCGGCGGCCGCCTCGCACTCGCGCACGTACTTCGGATCGTAGGACGCGTTGCCGATCAGCACGAACCGCACCTCGGGGAACCGGGCGGCGAACTCGATCTGCTCGAGCTGGCGCTTCGGCGGCGAGAACGTGCCGATCGAGACCACGAGGTCTTCGCGGTCCATCCGCGGCGCGCCCTCCGGCGCGGAGACCGGCGGGTAGAGAACGCCGACGGATTCGCGCGGCAGGTTCTCGGCGCGGGCGATCACGTCGGACGTGAACTCGGAGTTGCCGAGCACGAGTGCCCGGTGGCCGAGCGCCGCCGGCACGAGCTTGAGGATCGCCATCGCGGGCGCCGCGTACAGACGGGCGGCGGGAGACTTGCCGTACTCCATCTTGAACTCGAAGTTCCCGGCGAGCGGGAAGTGGATGTAGTGGATCCACGCCGGCTTCGTGGGCAGGAACTGCAGGCAGTTGTTCGAGTTCAGGATGAGGTCGTAGTCCTCGAGGTCGTGGGCCGCGAGCTTGTTCAGGAGCAGGCACTTGTACAGGTTGCCGCGGCGGAAGTCGGGTGCGGTGTGCACCCGGGTGGTGAAACGCGCGGGGACCCCGAACGTCGCGGAGACCTTCTCGGCCGTGGCCGGCCGACCCAGGCAGTGGACCTCGGGCACGATGCCCCGCTCGTTCAGGATCGACGCGACCTCGGCGAGGACGCGCGTGCGCCCGTCGATGCCCACGTAGTTCTGGAGAACGGCCACCCTCACGTCGTCACCTCCGCCGGTCGTTCCGATTCGAGTTTCGTCGCCGCGGTCGGAGGAGTACCGCCTGCCGTCGCGTCGGAGGCGAGCGCGACCGGAAGCCCGGTGATCTCCGCCGCGTGGCGCAGGTACTCCGCGAGGAACTTCCGCTCCGCGAGCTCCGTCTCCACGAAACGTCGCGCGCGCCCGGCCTGGCGGGCGGCGAGCTCGGGCTCCCTGGTCACGCGCGCGAGGTGCGCGGCGAGCGCGTCGCCGTCCTTCGCGGGGTACAGGAATCCGCGGTCGTCCGCGAGGAGCTCCGCGATGCCGCCGCGATCGGAGCCGATCACGGGACAGTCGTGGGCCATCGCCTCGTACACGACGTTCGGGAAGTTCTCCATCCACAGCGAGGGGCACACGAGCGCGGAAGCCTTGCGGTAGAGCGCGCGGACCTCGTCGCGGCCGACGTGTCCGTGAAAGCGCACGCGTGACGCGAGACCGGCGACGGTCGCCTCGCGCGCGAGGCGGTCCGTCCAGGCGCCCTTGCCGGCGAGTTCGAGGCGCAGCTCCGGATGCTCGGCCGCCGCCCGCACGAACGCCCGCAGGAGCACGCCCACGCCCTTCTTCTCCTCGATCGCCCCGACGTACAGGATCACCGGTTCGCGCGGCGCGGTGGGCGCCGGCGACGCGTCGGCCGTGAGCGCGACCGGATTCGGCAACGCCTCCGCCCGGAATCCGTGAGCGCGCAGCGACTCCGCGAGACGTCGACTCGGCGCGAGGAACCGCGCCACGACCTCGCGCGCGAGCGGATCCCGCACGAGTGCGAGCGGCCCCTGGAAGAGTGCCATCTCCGGCGCGGACTTGCAGCCGTGCCGGACGCACTGGAGGCCGGCGCCACCGGGGCAAGGCTCGAGGTCGTCCTTGCGAACGGCCCAGCCGGTGGGGCAGATCCAAACGTAGTCCCGCGCGGAGGCGAGCACCTTCCGGCCGCGCAGCGCGCGAAACACCGTGCCGGGGTACTTGAAGTTGCTGTTCACGTGCACGAGGTCGGGATCGAACCCGCGCACGACGTCGCGGAGCGCGCGGGCACCGCGGGGATACGTCGTCAGCTTCGCGAACTTGCGCGCGGGACGCGAGGCGGGTTCCGCCACCGACGTCCAGCCGCGCGCGACGTCGCCGGCGTCGTCGCCGTCGAAGGAGAACACCCGGACCTCGTGGCCGCCGCTCTCCAGCAGACGACGGAGGTTCCAGAGCTGGATGCACGCGCCGCCGTTGCGAACGTCGGCGGTGTCGCTCACGATCAGCACCCGCACGGCGCGACCCTCCCGGCGGCAGGCGCGCGTCGCTCCGTCGCCCGGGTCTCGGCGACGTGGCCGCCGAGCACGCGCGCTCCCGCGAGCGCGAGCGCGAGAAGCCACCACGAGAACGTCGTGGTGAACGACTCCTGCGCGAAGTTCATGAGGAACAGCGACACGGCGCTGAGCGAGAGCGCTTCCTGCAGCGCGCGATCCTCCGGGTTCACGATGCGCCGTGCGGTCTTGAGCAGATGAACGGCGACCGTTCCGAAGAAGATCACGAGCAACAGCACTCCGAGGAAGCCGGACTCCACGAGCGCATTGAAGTAGCCGCTCTCGGCCTTGTTCGTGAGCGTCTCGTTCGGGCCGATGAACGGCGGCTTGGGGAGGTTCGAGATCCGCTCGCCGAACGTGCCGGGTCCGATGCCCCACAGCGGGGACTTCATCAGCAGACGGAACCCGAGCAGGAAGATCGCGGCCCGCAGGTAGAACGACGTGACCTCGGGAATCTCCGGGTGCGCCATCACGAAGCGGATGTCGAAGGACCGCAGCGAGTAGTACAGCGTCTCGCTGAACATCTCCGGCTTCCAGATCACGAGCGCGATCGCCGCCCCGACGACGAGCCCGCCGGTGACCCAGAAGCGCGCGGTCCGCCCGTACAGGAGCGCCGCGGCGCCCACGAGCCCGAGGATCGCGGCGCGCGAGATCACCACCAGGAACAGCATCGCCGCGGCCGGCATGATCACGAGCCAGAACGGGCGAGCGAGGCCGGTCGTACGGAGCTTCGCGAGCGCGAGCAGGACCACGGGGAGCATGAACTGCGCGAACGCGGGCTTGTTGTCGATCAGCGTGGCGGTGCCGAGATCCTTTCCCGTGGCGCCGTGCGCGAGGAACGCGAACAGCCCG
>JAGQIB010000323.1 GCA_020431545.1 Gemmatimonadota bacterium | reverse complement strand
TGCTCGGTGTGATCGCGGATCGGCTGCTCGTGGCGCTCCTGCTGAACGTCGCGCGGCCGATCGCCCGCCGCCTGATCCCGGATGCGACGCCGAACCTGCTCACCCGCGGCGCACGGCCGGCGGGCCTGCTGACGATGGGCGTGATCTGGCGGGTGGGAGTGCCCTGGCTCGGCCTGCCGCCGGAGATCCTGTCGATCGTGCTCCTCGCCGTCACTTTCGTGGTGGCGGTCTCCGCCGTGTGGCTCGCGTACCGGTCGGTGGACGTCGGCAGCGAGTACCTCGCGCACCGCGCGTCGCTCACCGCCACGCGCTACGACGACCTGCTCGTCCCGCTCCTCCGCAAGTCGGCGAAGATCATCGTCGTCGCGTTCGGGCTCGTGTTCATCGCCGACAACCTGAACGTGAACATCACGAGCCTGGTGGCCGGCCTGGGCCTCGGCGGCCTCGCGTTCGCGCTCGCCGCACAGGACGTGGTGAAGAACCTGTTCGGTTCGATCACGGTGCTCCTGGACCGTCCGTTCCACGTGGGCGACTGGGTCGCCGTGGACGGGGTCGAGGGCACGGTGGAGGAAGTAGGGTTCCGGAGCACGCGCATCCGCACGCCCACGAGCAGCCTGGTCACGCTGCCGAACGCGAATCTGCTCTCGTCCTCCGTGGACAACCTCGGGGCCCGACGTTTCCGCCGCTGGAAGACGACGCTCAGCCTCACCTACGACACTCCGGCCGAGAAGATCGACGCGTTCTGCGAGGGCGTGCGCGAGCTCGTCCGCCGACACCCGATGACGCGGAAGGACGTGTACTACGTGTACGCGAACGAGTTCGGCGCCGCGTCGCTCGACGTGCTCCTCTACATCTTCTTCGAGACGAACGACTACGGGATCGAGCTGCGCGAGCGACACCGGTTCTTTCTCGACGTTCTGCGTCTGGCCGACCGCCTCGGCGTGGAGTTCGCCTTCCCCACGCAGACGCTGCACGTTTTCCGGCCGGGGGAGATGCCGGACCACGGCGAGCAGCCGCCTCCCCCCGAGGGGCGCGAGCGTGCGCGAACCGTCGCCGGCGAGATCGCGGCGAATCCGGAAGAAGGACCGTTCGAGACGTCTCGGCCGGCGAGCGGCTAGAAGGACTCCTCGCCGGGAGGATCCGTGGCGTCGAGCTCGCGGCTGCCGATCTCCCGCCACCAGCGATCGCGCTCGGTGGGATCCCCGTGGAACGTGATCTCGGCGAGCACCGCGTCGAACACGTCGTACAGCAGGAAATCCCGCTTGAGCACCGAGCCGTCGGTCGGGAACACGACGTCACCGTTCTTGCCGAGCCGGAGCTGGAAGTCCGTGCGCAGCAGCACGGGCAGGTGACCCATGGCGTTCGTGGGCACGGCCTCCACGGAGTACATCTGCTCGTCGTCGTGATTGCGGCCCACGAGGATCGGCTGCAGGTCGAAGCGTCGACCCTCGGAGTACGACTCCCAGCAGATCTCGAGGTAGTCGAGCTCGCACAGCTCGTCGGGCTCGGCGGGTTGCTGGACCTCGTCCACGAACTCGTCGAGGAGATCCGTGAACAGCGGCAACAGGAACTCGCGATGGCCCTCGGCGAGCAGGAGCAGATCCTTGAGGGTCACGCGATCGTGAAGGCGAACGGCGGTCCGGAGGTAGAAGGGCAGATCCTCGGTGACGTTCCGCATGCTGGTCTCACGGAGGGTCGGGTCCCAGGCCGGGGCCCGGAGAACTCCTCCGGGAAGCAGGATCATCTCCAAAACGCGTCTCCCTCCCGCTGGTCGCGCTCGACGAACGATCACGGTCGGCGATCCGTTCATCGGTCGCGGGATTCTGGCGTGCCCGTCCGCCGAATGCAAGACTCGACCCCTTGATCGGCATTTCCCGGCGGTCAGGCAAGCCCCGCGCTTCCCTCGCCGACGTCTCCCCGTCCGCGCGGCGTCGAGTCCGAGGCTCCCGGGGCGTCGGAGCCCTTCTCGTGCGCGCGAGCGGTCGAGACGAAGTCGGCCTTGCATCCGCCCCCCGATTTCTGGGATTCTGACGGAGTCCGTCGCCCGGTGCCGCCCGTCGCCCTCACGGTGCGAGAGCCGGCGTTTCCCAGCGAGCCATTGGCCGGAGTTACCGAATGCGGAGCGCACTCGCCCTCGCCGTCGTCGCCCTTTCGTGCGGCGCCGCCTCTCCCGTCCTCGCCGCGCAGACGTGGCAGGTCGAAGGCGGCACCCTCACCGTTTCTCTCGATCCCGGAACGCTCAGGAACTGGGGCTTCGAGGTCGTCTCGTCCCGGACCACGGCCGCGCCGGGCGTGGAGACGAGCGCGATGCTCGAGCCGCCCACGTACTCGTTCGCGATCCGTCCGTCCGCGGGTGGCGCGTTCGTGACGGAAGGCGGTCGCGTGCAGGAGTTCGCGGCCGGCACGTCGCTCGCGATCGACGGCGGTCTCGCGTTCCGCACGTTCGTGGCGGGCACCGGGGACGCGCTGCGTCCGGTGTTCCTGTACGACTTCGAGGCCGTGCCGGTGGGCGACTTCTCCGAGCAGACGCTGGAGCTGCGGACGGCCGGCGACGTGGCCGTGCCGTTCGTGGTGGAGCGGGCCGGCTTCCGCTTCGATCCGGCGACGGGTCGCCTCGTCGCCCGCATGGGCGACGTGGAGTGCAGCCCCGAGCTCGCCCGCGCGCTCGGTCAGGAGCACCTCGCCGGCCAGTGGATCGGCGTGTTCGACCTCGAGCTGACCGCGGTCACGCGGGACCCGGCCGACGAAGTCGTGCTCGAGGCTCCCACGGGTCGCGGCGGCACGGGCGGCGGCGGCTCCGGCATCGACGTGCGCCTCGGCCAGCTCTACGGCATCACGAGCCAGGGTCGCGCCGGCACGTATCCGAACGGTCGGTCCGGCCTGTCCGCGTCCACGACGTCGTGCAACGCCGGCACCGAGACGGTGCCGTGGAACGCGGCCATGGCGGAGACGCACCCGTTCATCGCGCTCGCGATGTTCCGCCTGGAGAACGGCGTGCTGGAGCAGCTCGGCAAGAACTGGCTGAAGCACGGCTGGTACGCGCTCTCCAGCGACCAGTGCGACCTCGGGTGCACGCCGTCCGACGGCACGTACCTGGGCATCGGCTGCTCGGACACCTACTCCTCCGGCAACAACGGCAACCGCTGGGATCTCGGTCCGCGCCAGGAAGTCGATCCCTGGACCGGCACCTGGGTCGCCTGCGGCTCGTACTTCGACGAGCCGGTCACGCCGGACACCGACTGCGCCCGTGACTACTTCGGCTCCGCGCCCGACGGCGCCGCGCACCGCCTCGAGGTCTGGGACGAGGACCTCGGCCACACCGGCGCGCAGTACTACTACGAGGGCCAGTACATCGTGGCGAACGAGTCGTACTCGTGGGACAACATCGGCTGGCGTCGCTGCACCACCTCCTGGACGGGCGGCGACTGGAGCGTCTCCGACGCGACGGGCGGAGTCGTGCCGACGTACGGTCCGCTGGTCCTGACCTGGGGCGACGAGAGCCACACGGTGCCGGTGGCCACCGGCGACGGCAACGTGATCCTCGCCGTGGACGTCACGGTTCTCGGCGGCGGCCAGTGGCACTACGAGTACGCGCTCTACAACTGGCGCAGCAACCGCGGCGTGCGGTCGATCTCGATCCCGGTCGGCACCGCGAACCTGACGAACGTCGGTTTCCACGACATCGACAAGACCGCCGGCAACGACTGGCAGGTCACGCAGGCCGGCGGGCAGATCACCTGGGCGACGGACGACTACGCGACCGATCCGGACGCGAACGCCCTGCACTACCAGACGATGTTCAACTTCCGCTTCGACGCCGACGTTCCGCCTACGGCGGGCATGGTGCAGTGCGGCATCTTCGAGCCCGGCACCGGCACGGACTTCTTCGTGGACACCCAGGTGCCGGATGCGACCACGACCGACGTGGTCGTGGTGGGCGACGCCTCCGCGAAGACGGTGCTGCACGCGGCCGAGCCGAATCCGTTCTCGGCCGGCACGCGGATCGCGTTCTCGCTGCCGCGCGAGGAGAGCGCCCGCCTGACCGTCGTCGACGTCTCCGGCCGTGAGGTCCGGGTCCTGCTCGACGGCGCGGCGCCGGCCGGCCGTTCCACGCTCGACTGGGACGGTCGCGACGCGAGCGGTACCCGCGTGGCGAGCGGCGTGTACTTCTTCCGCCTCCAGACCGACACCGAGGTCCGGACGAAGAAGGCGACGCTGCTGCGGTAGTGATCGCGGTTTCGAACCGATCGGGGGGCGTCCCGCTGGGCGGGGCGCCCCCATTTTTGTTGCTCGACGATTCCCCGTCGCGGTTCACTGACGCAGAGACACCCCGGGGGGCCCTTGATCTCTTCCATGCTGCTGTTCTCGATCATTCTCGCGGCGGCCGTGGTGCTGTTCGCGAGTCGCTGGATCGCGATCGAGGCCACCGCGGCGCTCGTGGTGGGATCCCTGGCCTTGACGGGCGTCCTCTCGCCGGCCGAGGCGCTCTCGGGCTTCGCGAATCCGGCCACGATCACGATCGGAGCGATGTTCATCCTCTCCGGGGCGCTCATCCGCACCGGCGCGCTCGAGTTCCTCGTGGTCGGGATGAAGGCGGGGGCCGGGCAGAGCGTGACGCGCCTCGTCCTGATGCTCGGCCTCGTGGTGGGCGTCTCCAGCGCCTTCCTGAACAACACGCCGGTCGTGGTGATGCTGGTCCCGGTGGTGCTGTCGCTCGCGAAGCAGCTCGGCGTGAAGCCGTCCAAGCTGCTCCTTCCCGTGAGCTACTTCGCGATCCTGGGCGGCACCTGCACGCTGATCGGTACGAGCACGAACCTCATCGTGGATCAGGCCGCGCGCGACGCCGGCGGCGCGGGCTTCTCGATCTTCGAGTTCGCGCCGCTGGGGATCTGCTACTTCCTGCTCGGTTCCGTGTTCATCGTGTTCGCGTACCGCAAGTTCCTGCCGGACCGCGCATCGCTGTCGGTGATGCTGCCGGCGGATCGCGGCGCGACGTTCGTGACCGAGCTCGTGTGCATGGGAGACGCGGCGCTCGTCGGACGCGCGGTGCGCGAGGTCCTGCCCCCGAACCAGCCCGACGTGCGCCTCATCGAGATCGTGCGGGGCGAGCAGGTGATCTTCGCGGTGACGGCGATGGATCTCGTGGTGGAGCGGGGCGACTCGCTGATCGTGGAGGGCACGCCCCAGGGAATCACGCGTTTCATCGAGGCGCACGGCGTCAAGATCGCGAGCGTGGTGGAGGACGAGAAGCGGGTCGAGGTCCGGACGATGGACCTCTCGATCGTGGAGGCGGTGGTGCTGCCGGACTCGCCGTTCGTGGGCCGGTCCGTCTCCACGCTCGGACTGAATCGCCTGTACGGCGTGAAGGTCATGGCCGTGCAGCGACACGGTCTCCAGCACCGGTACCATCTCCGCGGCATGCGCCTCAAGGGAGGCGACGTGATGCTGCTGCAGTCCGACCGCCGCGGACTGGACGCGCTGCGCGAGACCGGCGCCGTGATGGTGGTGGAAGGCGTCGATCGCCTGGTGGTGCAAACAGCCAAGGCGCCGATCGCGATCGGCGTGCTCGCCGGGGTGATCGCGCTCACGACGCTGAACGTCGCGCCGCTCGCGGTGCTGTCCGTGATCGGGGCCGGCACGCTGATCGCGACCGGGTGCATTCGCCGGCGGGAGGCGATCGCCGCGCTCGATGCGCCGGTGCTCCTCCTGATCGCGAGCTCCATTCCGCTGGGAGTGGGAATGGAGAAGTCCGGGCTCGCGAACGTGATCATCGGGAGCGTGGTGGGAGCTCTCTCGGACGTCGGTCCCGTGGCGGTGCTGTCCGGGTTCTATCTGCTGACGAGCGTGTTCTCCTCGTTCCTCTCGAACAACGCCACCGCGGTGCTCATGGCGCCGATCGCGATCGGCGTGGCGAACGCGCTCGGCCTGGATTCGCGGCCGTTCCTGCTGGCGATCGCGTTCGGAGCGTCGGCGAGCTTCGCCACGCCGGTCGGCTACCAGACGAACCTGATCGTCATGGGCCCCGGCGGCTATACGTTCGGCGACTACTTCCGGTTCGGACTTCCGCTGAACGTCCTGCTGTGGATCGCGGCCACGATGCTGATCCCGGTGTTCTACCCGCTTCACTGATCGGTCGCGTGTCGGCGTCCGCGGGAGACTGCCGGCGGTGAAGCCGCGCCGCCCGCACCGCGAACGCGAGCCAGAGGATCGCCAGGACGCTCGCCGCGAGCGCGACGCGTCGCGGCCCCGCGGCGCCGAACAGAAGCCCCGATCTCGTCCCGACGTAGAGGATCGCGGCGGCGAGCGCCTCGCCGAACGCCACGAACAGCGTGTCGATCGTGGGCTTCGCGCCGTACCGCTCCTCGCGCGACGTGGGCAGGAACAGCAGCCAGCGCGCGGTGGTGTCGAGGGAACGTCGGGTGGCGAGATCGAGTCCGCGGATCCACGGCAGGAGCACGAGCGACGGCGCGACCGCGACGACGCCGGCGCCGGCGAGCGCGAGCACCGGTCCGACCGCGAGGGCCGCCCCCAGGCCGGCCCGTCGGAGCACGGGCGACACGAGAACGAGCTGGGCGAGCACGGCGCCGACTCCCGCCACGATCCCGATGCGGGCGAACGCGCGGGCGATCCACTCGCCCTCGCGAAGACCACCCGCGGTGCCGGAGTTCACGCGGGCGAGAGCGTCGATCGCGATCGCACGTCCCACGAGATAGTCGCCGAGGGCCATGGCACATCCGGCGAGCAGCGCGAGTCCGGCCACCACACGCAGGTACGGACTCGCGAGCACGAGCTGGAATCCGGTTCGCCGGCCGACGGGGGGCGGGTCCGCGACGTCCGGCGCCGCGGGGTCGAGCCACGCGTCGCGCTCGATGCGCCGCGGCAGCGCGCTCGTCGCGAGCAGCACGGCCGCGGCCACGAGCAGCAGGTTTTCGGCTCCGATCGCTCCCGCGAGTCCGCTCGCCGCGAGGCTGCCGGCGATGCCGCCGAGCAGCGGTCCGAGCGCGAGGCGGGACAGCTCCCGGACACCGTCCGTCGGATCCGCGACGTCCACCGCCACGGCGCCCACGAGCGCCAGCAGGCCCGCGCCGAGAATCCCGCCCACGACGTGAAACGTCACGCCGACGCCCGGGATCGCGGCGACGCCCGCGATCCGGAACGCCACGAGAACGACGGCCGCGAACACCGTCACGTCGCGGAGCAGAAGTCCCCGTCCGCGGCTCCGCGCGAGCATCGCCCAGAACGG
>JAGQIB010000322.1 GCA_020431545.1 Gemmatimonadota bacterium | reverse complement strand
GGCACGAGTTCGGTCGCGCCGCCGGATTCGGGTTCGGCCATCTTCAATCCTCCTCGGAAGCCGCGGGCGGGAGGACCTCCTCGCGCTCGGTCACGGAGACCGCCCGCGCGAAGTCCTGACGCACCCGGCCGGCCAGACCGCCGGCGCGCTTGCCGGCGAGAATCTCGCGCAGGGTCTTGGGCAACGTCGAGGGAATTGCCACGTGACACACCGGCTCCCCCGGCTTCACGGTGGGCAGCGTGGTCATGCCGAGCACGAGTCCCGCCGCCGGCGACACGAGCACGTTCTGCTCGCGCGCGAACAGGCTGACGTTCGTCGCGATCGGCTGCCCCTCGTCCACGGGCTCGCCGGGCGAGACGTGGAATCGCAGGATTCCGCCGACCTGTGCGCGCACCCACGTGGACTTGCGGACCCGGACCTGGAATCGAGGCGACACCGGGGCTCCGTCCACCATGCCGAGCGTGCGCAGGACGTTCATCACTCCCCGAACTCCCACCTCGGTCACGGTCGGCTCGATCTTTCCGGGCTCGCCGGCCTCGAGGATGATGGCGGGCACGCCCGCCCGCGCCGCCTCGCGCCGGAGCGATCCGTCCGGACCGTCGGAGTCGACGACGAGCTCGGCGCCGAACGCGTCGGCGAGCTGCTTCACGCCGGGATCGCGCAGGCGGGCCCGGACGTTCGGAAAGTTCGTCCGCCCCGACGCGCCGGTGTGCAGGTCCACGAGCCAGTCGGCGCTGCGCACGACCTGCTCGAAGAACTCGTACGCGACCCGCGCCGCGAGGCTGCCGTTCTCCCGCCCGGGGAACATGCGGTTCAGGTCGCGGCGATCCGGCATGTAGCGGTCCTGGGTCTCGAACCCGAACACGTTCACGACCGGCACGAGCACGACGGTTCCGCGCCGCACTCCCAGCGGCCCGCGGAACAGGATCTCGTGGATGATCCCCATCCCGTTCAGCTCGTCGCCGTGGATCGCGGCCGTGACGAGCACGGTGGGACCGGACTTCTTGCCGGCCTCCACGTGCACGGGAATGCGCACCGGGTTCCCGGTGTAGCTCTGGCTCACCTCGAGATAGATCTCGCGCGTCTCACCGGGCGCGATCGCGACGCCGGCGACTTTCCTCCGCTTCCGCCCGGACACCTCAGGCACCGGCGGCGGGCGGCGGCAACGTGGACTCCGGCGTCCGGCGCTTGCGACGAGCCTGCTTGGGAACCAGTCCGCGCATGGTCAGGTGCTTCCCGAAGCAAAGCAGCTTGTCGCCGGCGAGGATCTCCCGCGCGCCCTTGGGCGAAGGGATGGCCACACCGTTCCGATCGATCGAGAGAATCAGCACGTCGTGCGCCCGCAGCCCTGTTTCGGCGACCGTCTTTCCGGCGAGGGGACTCTTTTCGTCCACCAGGAACTCCGCGATCCCGTAGCCGGAGCGCAACGTGAGGCGCTGGCGCAGGTCGATCTCGGGGAACAGCACCTGATCCTCGATCAACTCGACGATCGCACCCGCGACGTCCACCTTGGTCGCCGCCTCGATGCCCTCGAGTCCCGGCGACGAGTTGACCTCCATCACCTTCGGGCCGTCGGCCGCCTCGAGGAGGTCGACGCCCGCGACGCGCAGGCCGAGGATCTGCGCCGCGCGCACGGCGGCCCGCTCGTACTCCTCGTCCAGCTCCAGCGCCTCGGTGGACCCGCCGCGATGGACGTTGCTGCGGAACTCCTGGCCGGCCGCGCGCCGACGCATCGCCGCCACCACGCGATCGCCGACCACGAACGCCCGCACGTCGCGACCCGCGCTCTCCGCCACGAACTTCTGCACGAGGACGTTCTGTCTCGTGCTGTGCAGCGTCTCGATGATCGCGGCCGCCATGTCCTCGCGATCGGCCAGGATCACGCCGAGTCCCTGCGTCCCCTCGAGCAGCTTGAGGACCACGGGCGCGCCGCCGACGCGTTCGATCGCCGGCAGCACGTCGCGCCGGTCGCGCACGAACGCCGACGTGGGGATCCCGATGTCGTGCCGGCTGAGGATCTGCAGCGAGCGGAGCTTGTCCCGCGACACGGAGATCGCGTGCGACGAGTTCAGCGTGAACACGCCCATCTGCTCGAACTGCCGCACCACCGAGCACCCGAAGAACGTGATGGAGGCGCCGATGCGCGGGATCACCGCGTCGTAGTGACTGAGACCCTTGCCGCGATAGAAGAGGTCCGGCCCCTCCTGTTCGACGTGGATCGAGAAGTGCGTGGTATCGAGAATCCGAACCGCGTGGCCGCGGTCGCGGGCCGCCTCCACCAGGCGGCGCGTGCTGTACAGATTCTTGCCTCGTGAGAGGATGGCGATCTTCACGACTGCTTCCTTCCCCGGCGGACCGGATGTCCGTCGTGCTTCGCTCCCAGGTAGGAACGCCCCGGATCGACGACGTACCGCCCGCGCAACGCGCTCCGGCCGAGCAGCATGCGGAACCCCATGCTGTCCCTTCCGACGAGCGTGAGTTCGATCGGCCACCGCTCGCCCATCCAGGCGAGCTCGGTCACGATGACCGGACGCAGGGTCCGGTGACCGGTGGACGAGCGGATCCAGCGCCAGTCCTTGAGCTCGTGCTCGACCTCGCGCTCGTCCCGGGCAGTCCGCTGGTGCGGGTGCACCACGAATCGAACGTACTGGACCTTCCGCCGCTCGAACACGTCCAGATTGAACGCGTGCAGTGCGGACGACCGCGCGCCGGTGTCGATCTTCGCC
>JAGQIB010000321.1 GCA_020431545.1 Gemmatimonadota bacterium | reverse complement strand
GCGAGCGCGAGCACGGTGGTGACCGGCCCGAGATGCGACGCGTGCTCGATGAAGGAAGCGGCCACGTGCAGGCCGGCGCCCGTGGCGGCGATCGCGGCGAGCACGGGAAGATTGCCGTAGCCCCACACGAACGCGCGACTCCGGCGCACGTGCAGGATCTCTCCCGCCGGGAGCAGGAAGTAGCACCACCACATCCCGAACGTGAGTCCCATCCCCGCGACGGCAACGAGGGCGGCGTCCACGGTCCATCCCTGCGCCTCCACGACCGCGGAGAGCGACGCGACCGTGCCGATGACCCCCTCGCCGAGCGCGATGATCGCGAGCAACCCGTATCGTTCCGCCATGTGATGGGCGTGCCACGGTGTTCCGCCGTGACGAGTCTCCGCGAGCCAAGGCCCCGTGATTTCCGCCAGCAGGAGCACGACCATCAAGATCAACGTCGGTGTCCACGGGAGGGGAACGAAGGCGAAAGCGACCCAGCCGAGCTGGGCGAGCACGATCACCTTCGCGTAGGCGAGACACGCCCGACGGCACGCCGGACTTTGCCGCGCTGCTCGAATCCACTGGAACACCATCGCGCCCCGCATCACGACGTAGCCGGAGACCATCACTCGAGCGTCGATGCCGTGCCCGGCGTCGATCGAGTGGAACATCCGGGGCAGACCGAGACCGAGCACGGTCACACCGACCATCTGCACCATCGTGGAGAGCCGATAGGCCCAGTCGTCCGTGTCGAACGCGGAGGCGAACCACGAGAAGTTCACCCAGGCCCAGAGGACCGCGAACATCGCCAGCAGGAATCCGCCGATTGCCGCGGACCAGTGTCCTTCCGCGATCAGGTGGGCGAACTGATTCGACGCCTGGCCGATGGCGACCACGAACGAGAGGTCGTAGAGCAGCTCGAGCGTGGTCGCCGTGCGGCCGCGCTCGTGCGGGTTGCGCCCGGACATCGGGCGGATGCGGTGGGAGCGGTCGGCGGGAGATCCGGGAACTTCGGTCAACGGGCTCCTCGGGCTCGGCGGTGGGGGAGACGCGACGCCTGCAAGGAGAGACCGGCCCCCGCGCTCGGCGTGCGACGGACCTTAGCACGGCTCCGACGCCCTTGTCGGCGATAGCCACCAGCGGCGGTCAGCCGAGCAACGCGAGAATCGCATCCCGCGCGAGCGGCACGGACGCCGGCGCGACTTCGAGATACAGCGAAGGGTCGAGCACTTCCAGTTCCATCAGCAGGAAGCCCTCGGGCGCCCGGACCCCGTCGACGCGAGCGTACGTGAAACGTTCGCCGCAGGCGATCTCCGCGGTGGACAGAGTCTGCTCGGCACTCTCGAGGAGCGCCGCCGGCGGGGCGCCGACCCGTTCCTTGCGGCCGCCGAACTCCGACTGCACGCGGAAGTCGCCCGGAGCGGGTCGCTTGCGGACGGCGTGAGCGAAACTTCCGGCGAGAAACACGATAGACCACTCGCCGTCCGTTTCGATCGCGGGCTCGTATCGCTGGATCAGCAACGGGGCCGACACCATCGCGCGCCGGAATCGTTCTTCCGTTTCCGGCGTCTCGACCTGCATCGCGTCGACGCGCCACGTGCCGTTCGAGTTGAGGGACACGGCGGGCTTCACCACGGCGGTCGCCCAGTCCGTGTCGGCGAGGACTTCCGACAGGCGACGTGGATCGGCGGGCCGCACCACGCGCGTCGGCACGATCGCCACTCCGCGCCCGGCGAGATCCTCCAGGAACACGTCCTTGTCCAGGTTCCAGCGGAGCGCCCGCACGGGATTCACCACGCGAGTCCTCCCGTGTTCCCGCGCATCCAGCCAGGCGCGGAACTCGGTCGGGCGCCGATCGTAGTCCCAGCAGGATCGCAAGACGAGGAGATCGAAATCGTCCCAGTCCACGCGCGGGTCCGACCACACGGCGGGTGAGACGTCGACTCCGGCGACGCGCAAGGCGTCCGCGAAGGGGCGATCGTCCGCGTCGAGATGAGGGAGTCCCGCGAACGTGACGAAGGCGACGCGCCCCACCGCGCCGCTCACGAACCACCCCGGACCGAGAGCGCCCGTTCCACGGCCGTCGACGTCTCCAGCAGCGAACCGGCGCTCCAGGAGTCGCCGAACCCGCTCTCACCGAGCGCGCGCCGAGCCTGCTCGACGGCGTCGTTCACCTCCTCGGCGTGACTGGGTGCCAGGGGGGCGTGAATGCGCTCGCGCATCGCATGGGCGGCGGCGAGGACTTCGGCCCCCAGTGCCGGCTCCCCGTGCTGGGCCGCGAAGCACCCGATCTGGGTCAGCAACTCGGCCGTCCCCTCCTGGCTGCCGATCGCGTGCATCAGACGCAGACTCTCGCGGAAGTGGCGCGCCGCACTCTCCGGGTCGCCCTCGCCATCCGCCACCGCACCGAGCAGGTTCCGCGTCGACGCGACACCCCAGCGATCTTCGGCGTCCTGGTGGATCCGAAGTGCGCGCGTCAGTCGTGCACGCGCCTGCTCGAACCGGCCGGTCACGAGCGCGGCTGCCCCGAGGTTGTTGAGGAGCACCCCGATCATGCGCGTGTGCTCGACGTCCTCCGCGATCGTGAGCGCCTGCTCGTACAGCGCTTCCGCCTCATCGCGCCTTCCCTCTCGCTCCGTGGCGACGCCGAGATTGGAGAGCGCGAGCAGCTCCGCGGTGCGATTGCCGCGGCGACGCTGGATCGAGAGGTACTCGCCGAACCAATCCCGCGCCTCGGCAAAACGTCCGAGCGTGAGCGCCACGCCCCCCTTGTTGTGAATCGATCGTGCGAGGACGTCCTCGTCGCCGAGGGCGCGCCCGATCGCGAGCGCCTCGTCGTACAGGCGATCCGCTCGCTCGGGTTCTCCCCCGTGCAGCGCGAACAGGGCCGCAGCGTTCAGGGCATGGCCGCGGGCGATGGTCGGCAGCTCCGCTCCGCGCTGCGCGAGTGCGGCCTCGGCGAAGTGGGCACCCTCGCGCCAGTGGGCTCGCATGGCCCAGAACGTCTCGAGCGCCGCCGTCAGCCGGAGTGCGAGCTGCGGATCGTCGCTCTCGGTGAGCGCATGATCGAGCGCGTGTCGCAGGTTGTCGTGATCGGCCGAGAACGCGGCCAGGGCGGGCACGGCGTCCGGGCCCTTGAGCCGTGGGGCGTTCTCCTCGGCCCGCGCGAGATAGTATCTCGCGTGGCGTGCGCGGACGCTTGCTCGCTCCTCCGCGGACAGCTGTCCGTTCGCGAAGTCGCGCACGGGATCGAGCAGGCGGAATCGAAGCTCGGCGGTGACGGGGCGCGGACGACGGTCGATCTCGACGAGCGATTTGCGACGGAGGGAGCGGAGGAGTTCCGTGACCGTCGGGAGATCCTGGTCGGGGGCGGCGATCGCGCGGACGGCGTCGAGAGTGAATCCCGCGAAGGGACCGAGTTTTCGAAGCAGTCTCCGCTCCGCGTCTTCCAGAAGATGATCGCTCCAGGCGAGAACGTCGTCGAGGATCGCGATCGACCCGCCGCGATCGTCCGCCGCCGCCCAGGGTTCCTGGCCGATCGTGGCCGCGCGGGTTGCGGCGAGCTCGATCGCGAGCGGGATCCCCTCGAGGCGTCGACACACCTTCGCGAGGATCGCCGCGTTCTCGGGCGTCAAGCGAAAGAACGGATCCGTCTCGGCGGCGCGCGAGAGGAACAAGGCCACGGATTCGTTCTCGGAGACGTCCGCGACCCGGACGTCGGAGTCGTCGTCGGGTCGGGACAGCCTCGGCACCACGTGGACCGTTTCCCCCTCGACGTCGAGCGGTACGCGACTGGTCGCGATCAGGGCGATACCGGGACACTCCGCCAGCACGCGCGTCGCGAACGCTCGACAGGTCGGGAGGCAGTGCTCGCAGTTGTCGAGAATCAAGCGGAAGCGACGGTCGCGGAGTCCGGTGACGACGGCGGAGAGCGCGTCCGCGGCGGGATCGGACGCGACGTCGCAGCTCGCGGCGACGGTCGCGAGCACGGAGGCGTCGCCGCGAACCGAGGAGAGATCCGCGAAACGCGTCGGCTCGTGCTCGGGG
>JAGQIB010000320.1 GCA_020431545.1 Gemmatimonadota bacterium | reverse complement strand
ACTGGTACGGGCTGCTCGGCGGCCGTCGCAACCAGTTCCACCAGGACATCCACGGCATCATCACGGACCTGGCCCTCATGATGCGCCCGACGTTCGTGCTGCTGGATGCGACCCGCGTGCTGTTCCGCAGCGGTCCCACCGGCGGCTCGCTCGGTGACGTCCGCGCCGGCCAGACGATCGTGGCCTCGACCGACACGCTCGCCGCCGACTCCTTCGGCTGGGACGATCTGCTCGAACGCAAGGGTCAGGACAAGCCGCGCTACCTCGCGATGGCGGCCGAGAAGGGACTCGGCCAGCCCGACTGGAGCTCGCTCGGGCGCCGCGAGGTGCAAGTCGGATGACGGGCAGCAAGGGCAGCCACCCGGCGTTTCCCCTCCTCCGGGAAACGCTCCGGCCGAACAAGGACGGCTCGCCCTGGTACCTGCGCGTGTTCCGGATCACCACGGTCCGCATCGTGTCGCAGGCGTTCTTCTTCTCGCTGTTCGTGTTCCTGCTGTGGGTCACCTGGTTCAGCCGGCTCGGCGGCTATCCCGTGTCGCTGTTCCTGGAAGTCGATCCGCTCGTGTCGTTCGCCACGGCGCTCTCCACGCAGACGATCTACCGGAACCTGTGGCGCGCGATGTTCGTCCTCGTGCCCACGCTCCTGCTCGGTCGCGTGTTCTGCAACTGGATGTGTCCGTACGGCACGCTCCACCAGTTCATCGGGTGGATCTTCAACATCCGCAAGAACAAGGACAACATCCACGCGAACCGCTACCGGAGCTTCTTCCGGCTGAAGTACGTGATCCTCGGCATGTTCCTGATTCTGGCGGCGTTCGGCTCGCTGCAGATCGGACTCATCGACCCGATCTGCCTGCTCGTGCGGACGTTCACCGTGACCGTGATGCCGGCGGCCGACCTCACGGCCTCCGTCCTCGGCGACGCGATCTCGCGCGCCGGCATCTCCACGCCGGTTTCGTTCCTGTCCAGCGCGCCGGGCTCCCCGGAACAGCGTATCTTTGCGGGCGCCTGGTTCGTGGGCGTGGTGATCCTCGGCCTCGTGGGCATGAACCTCGTGATCCCGAGGTTCTTCTGCCGCGTGCTCTGCCCGCTCGGCGCCTTCCTCGGCGTGATCTCGCGATTCTCGCTGTGGCGGATCGATCGCGATCTCACGAAGTGCACGGATTGCGACCTCTGCCTCAAGCACTGCGAGGGTGCGGCGGATCCGCAGGCGGCGCTCCGCAAGAGCGAGTGCTTCGTGTGCTTCAACTGCATCGACGACTGTCCGGAGGGCGCGCTCTCGTTCCGGCTGTCGCCGCCGTCCTGGAAGGACCGCATCGTGGGCGAGAAGGATCGGATCCTCGGCCGCATCAAGGAAGGCACGGCCACGATCTTCGGTCGCCCGGTCATCTCCAAGGTGCACGACACCGAGCTCAAGGGTCCGGGTCTTCCGCGACGTCGCTGGGTGCTGACGGGCGTGGCCGGCGTGCTCGCGTATCCGTTCCTGCGCCTCTCCGCCGCCGTGAACAAGCGGGGCTTCCACGAGAAGGCGATCCGCCCGCCGGGCTCCGTGGAGGAATCGGAGTTCCTCGAGCGCTGCATCAAGTGCGATCAGTGCATCAACGTGTGCCCCACGAACGTGCTGCAGCCCTCGAGCCTCGCGCAGGGCGGTCTCGAGGGACTGTGGACGCCCGTGATGGATTTCTCGATCGGCTTCTGCCAGTACAACTGCACGCTGTGCAGCGAGGTCTGCCCCACCGGAGCGATCCAGAAGATCTCGCTCGCGACGAAGCTCGGTGTGGCCGACCCCGCCGACGCCACGAAGGCGGAGCCCGGCCAGCCCGCGGAGTCCCCGGCCGGCCCGAGCCCGGCCGGGCCGATCAAGGTCGGCACCGCGTTCTTCGATCGCGGACGGTGCCTCCCGTGGGCCATGGAGACGCCGTGCGTCGTGTGCGAGGAGGTCTGCCCGGTCAGCCCCAAGGCGATCGGCACGTACGACGAGGAGATCACCCGCTGGGACGGCACGAAGGTGGTGCTGAACCGCCCGTACATGCGCCCGGAGCTGTGCATCGGCTGCGGCATCTGCGAGCACGAATGCCCCGTGATCGACAGCGCGGCCGTCTACGTGACGGCGATCGGCGAAACCCGTTCCGAGGAGCGATCGCTCCTCCTCAACAAGAACCAACCGCCGGCCGAGCCGGCCTGACCCGGGAGAGCCCGACATGGACAAGAGACTGGATCGCAGGACGCTCCTGAAGCTCGGCGCGGCGGGAACGATCGGCTCGCTCGCGGCGGCCGCCGGCGTACGCGCCGAGGACGCGGACAAGAAGGCCGCGACGCCGGAAGACGTGTTGCCGCAGGTTCCGCGTCGGACGCTCGGGAAGACCGGCGCCTCGGTGCCGATCCTGCTCGTGGGCGGCGCCGTGAAGCTCGATCCGCGCTTCGACCCGAAGCTCGCGGAGGCGTTCCGGTTCGGCGCGAACTACATCGACGCGGCCGACTGCTACGGCGGCGGCACGTGCGAGAGCGCGGTGGCGTCCTATCACTCGCGCGCCGAGAACCGCAAGGACCTGTGGATCACGAGCAAGAGCGACCAGCACGACCCGAAGGGTTTCGAGGAGACACTGAACACGTCGCTCGAGCAGCTCCAGACGGACTGGGTGGACATGTACTTCCTGCACGCCCTGAAGGACGCGGACTACATCAGCGATGACCTGAAGTCCGTCGTCGAGCGACTCAAGTCCGAGGGCAAGATGCGCCACTTCGGTTTCTCCTGCCACGACGGCAACGTGGTGGAGCTGCTGCACAAGGCGGCGGAGACCCCGTGGGTCGAGACCGTGATGTTCCGGTACAACTTCCGCCAGTACGGCAACGACGAGCTGAACCGCGCGATGGACGCGTGCGTCAAGGCGAACGTCGGCCTGATCGCGATGAAGACGCAGGGCTCCGAGGCATCATTCGAGGACGCGTGGAAGAAGTTCGAGCAGACCGGCAAGTGGAACAAGCACCAGGCCGTGCTCAAGGCCGTGTGGGCCGACGATCGCATCAGCGCGGCGGTGTCGCACATGGACACGTTCGACAAGCTGAAGCAGAACATCGCCGCCGCCGTCGACAAGACCGAGCTCGGCGCCGCGGACTGGGAGTCGCTCGAAAAGTACGCGGCGGCCACGCGCTCGCACGCGTGCGACGGCTGCGATCACCTGTGCGGCTCGGCCGTGGCCGCGCCGGTCAAGATCGGCGCCACGATGCGTTGCCTCATGTACCACGACGTCTACGGCGAGCGGGAGAAGGCACGGACGCTGTTCGCCCAGCTCCCGGCGGAGGCGCGGCGCCTCGA
>JAGQIB010000013.1 GCA_020431545.1 Gemmatimonadota bacterium | reverse complement strand
TGCCGCCCAGCGGCTGCTGCGTCACGAGCGAGTACGGGCCGATCGACCGCGCGTGGATCTTGTCATCCACGAGGTGCGACAGCTTGAGCATGTAGATGTACCCGACCGTCACCTGGTGCGCGAACCGGTCGCCGGTCCGGCCGTCGTACAGACGGGTCTTGCCGGAACTCGGCAGGCCGGCCTCGTCCAGCTTCTTCTTGATCTCGTCGATCGATGCGCCGTCGAACACCGGCGTCGCCATCGACTGACCGAGATGCTTCGCGGCCCACCCCAGGTGCGTCTCGAGGATCTGCCCGAGGTTCATTCGGGAGGGCACGCCGAGCGGGTTCAGGATGATCTCGATCGGCGTTCCGTCCGGCAGGTACGGCATGTCTTCCTCGGCCATGATCTTGGCGACCACGCCCTTGTTGCCGTGCCGACCGGCCATCTTGTCGCCGACGGAGAGCTTCCGCTTCCGCGCGATGTACACCTTCACGAGCTTGACCACGCCCGGCGGGAGTTCGTCGCCCCGCGTGAGTCGCTCGACTTCCTTCTCCGCCTGGAGCTGGACGTCCTCGATCACGCGACGGGCGGCCTCGTAGATCCGGAACACGCGACCGTTCGACTCCTCGTCGTCGGTGATGCCCTCGGACCACGGGATCTGATCCCAGTCGAGCTCCTCGAACAGCTTCGAGTTGATCTTGCGGCCGGACCGGAACAGCATCGCGCCCGACATCGGATCGTCGACGCGCTTCGTGTTCTGGCCGTCGAGGATCGCGAGGATGCGCTCCATGCGCAGGTCCTCGACCGCCTTGATCTGCTTCTTCTCGTCGCGGCGGATCCGCTCGATGCGCTTCTTCTCTTCCTTCTTGCCGCGGTCGTCCCGCTCGCGACGCGAGAACACCTTCACGTCGATGACGACTCCGTCCATTCCCGGAGGCGCCTTCAGCGAGGCGTCGCGGACATCGCCGGCCTTCTCGCCGAAGATCGCGCGCAGGAGGCGCTCCTCCGGCGACAGCTCGGTCTCGCCCTTCGGCGTCACCTTGCCGACGAGGATGTCGCCGGCCCGGACGCGCGCTCCGATGCGGATGATGCCGTCCTCATCCAGGTTCTTGAGCGCTTCCTCGCCGACGTTCGGGATCTCCTTGGTGATCTCCTCGGGACCGCGCTTGGTGTCGCGGACCTGGATCTCGAGCTCCTCGATGTGGATCGAGGTGAACTTGTCCTCGCGGATCAGGCGCTCCGAGATCAGGATGGCGTCCTCGAAGTTGTAGCCTTCCCACGGCATGAACGCGACGAGCGCGTTGACACCGAGCGCGAGCTCTCCTTCGGACGTCGCGGGACCGTCGGCGATGATCTGGCCCGGGGCCACCCGCTCGCCGGGGTACACCAGCGGCCGCTGGTTGATGCACGTGTCCTGGTTCGAGCGACGGAACTTCGTGAGCCGGTAGACGTCCATGCCGCCGAACCCGGTGAAGTCCTCCTCCTCGCTCTTCTTGCCGAAGTGCCGCACGTAGATCGCGTTCGCGGACACGGAGTCCACGATGCCGCCGCGCCGCGCGACGATCACCGCTCCGGAATCCCGGGCGACCTTCTCCTCCAGGCCCGTGCCCACGAGCGGGGCCTCGGTCCGGAGCAGCGGCACGCTCTGGCGCTGCATGTTGGAGCCCATGAG
>JAGQIB010000319.1 GCA_020431545.1 Gemmatimonadota bacterium | reverse complement strand
GCAACATCTACTGCGACGAGGCGCTCTGGGCCGCCGAGCTCCACCCGCTCACGATCGCGTCCGCGCTCGGGCCCGAGAGCGTCGACCGGCTGTGGCGCGAGATGCGCCGCGTGCTGCGCTCGGCGATCCGGGCCGGCGGCTCCACGCTGCGCGACTACCGCACGGCCGAAGGCGGCGACGGCGGCTTCCAGCGTCGGCACCGGGTCTACGGTCGGGAGGGACTTCCGTGCCCGCGCTGCGGAACGGCCATCCGGCGGTCACTCGCGGCCGGGCGATCGTCGCACCACTGCCCGCGCTGCCAGCGACGTCGCGCGCGTCGCCCGGCTACGACAGCTCGCCCGCGACGAGCCGCGGCAGATCGGCCTCGCCGAGCACGGGCACGCCGAGGTCCTGCGCCTTCTTGAGCTTGGACCCGGCCGCCTCGCCCGCCACGACCCAGTTCGTGGTCTTCGAAACACTGCCGGCCACGCGCGCCCCGGCGTCGCGCAGCAGCTGGGCCGCCTGATTTCGTGTGTACCCGGTCAACGTGCCGGTGAGCACCACCGTCTGGCCGGCCAGCGGCTTCGCGCCCGCGGCGCGATCCTGCTCCAGGCGAAGTCCTGCCTTCTCCAGCTTGCCGATCAGGACCCGCGACTCCTTGCGCCCGAGGAAGTCCACCACGGAGGCCGCGACCGTTTCCCCCACCTCGTGGATCTCGCTCAGCTCCTCCACCGTGGATTCGCGCAGCGCCGCGAGCGATCCCTTGGCCTCCGCGAGCACGCGCGCCACGTGCGCGCCGACGTGTCGGATGCCGATCGCGAACAGCACCCGCGCGAAGGGTCGCTCCCTGGAGCGCTCGAGCGAGTCCAGCAGGTTCCGCGCGCTCAGTTCGCCCATGCGGTCGAGCCCCACGAGGTCCTCGAACGTGAGCGAGTAGAGATCCCCCACGTCGCGGACGAGGTCCTTCGCGACGAGCTGCTCGATCAACTTCGTGCCGAGTCCCTCGATGTCCATGCCGTCGCGCGCCGCGAAATGTCCGATGCGTCCCTCGCGCTGTGCGGCGCACTCCGGATTCGGGCACCGGTAGGCGACCTCGGTCTCCTCCTTGACGAACGCGGTGCCGCAGACCGGACACTTGCGCGGGAACCGCCAGGGCTTCGAGTCCTTCGGGCGCTTGTCCATCACCACGGCCGCGACCTTCGGGATCACGTCGCCGCCCTTCTCCACGAGGACCGTATCGCCCTCGCGGATGTCCTTGCGGCGGATCTCGTCCAGGTTGTGGAGCGTGGCGCGGCGTACGGTGGATCCGCCGACGAACACGGGCTCGAGGTGCGCCACGGGCGTCGCCGTTCCCATGCGGCCGATCTGGACCTGGATCGCCTCCAGCCGCGTGGGCTGCCCCTCGGCCGGGAACTTGTACGCGATCGCCCAGCGCGGCGCCTTCGACGTCGCGCCCAGCCGGTTCTGATGGCGGTACGAGTCGACCTTCACCACCAGGCCGTCCGTTTCGTACGGCAGTTCCCGCCGGTGCGATCGCCAGTGCTCCACGAACTCGAGCACCTCTTCCACCGAGTCGCAGATCCGCCGGTTTCCATCCACGGGAAATCCCAGCTCCGCGAGTCGATCCATCGCCTGCGAGTGGGACTCGAACGTGTCTCCCGCGACCGCGCCGTACACGAACATCCGCAGTCGACGTTCCGCCACGATCTTCGGATCGAGCAGCTTCAACGTACCCGCCGCCGTATTGCGCGGGTTCACGTAGAGCTCGAGGTCGGCCGCCGCGCGCGCCTCGTTCAGGCGATCGAAGTCCGCGCGCTCGAGATAGACCTCGCCGCGCACCTCCAGCGTGACGTCCTCGTCGAGCCGGAGCGGAAGATCGCGCACCGTGCGCAGGTTCGACGTGATGTCGTCGCCCGTGCGCCCGTCGCCACGCGTCGCGCCGAGGGTCAGCACTCCGCCCACGTAGCGGGCCGCCACCGCCACCCCGTCGAACTTCAGCTCCACGTGGTAGCGCACGGTCTCGTTCGGGAGCCCTTCCCGCACCCGGCGGTCGAACTCGCGAAGCTCGTCCTCGTTGTAGGTGTTCGCGAGCGACAGCATCGGCACGTCGTGGGCCACGGACACGAAGCCCTCGAGCGGCTCGCCGCCCACCCGCTGCGTCGGCGAGTCCGGTGTGCGCAGCTCCGGGAACTGCGCCTCCAGCTCCTCGAGTCGTTTCAGGAGATCGTCGAACTCCCGATCCGAGATCTCGGGGCGCGCCTCGCGGTAGTACAGTCGCTCGTGGCGACGGATCTCGTCGCGGAGCTTCTCCGCACGCGCGCGATCCTTCGGACCGGGAGACGTCGCCATCAACGCGCCCCGGGGAACACCATGTCCCCCACCGGGCCGTCGCCGCAGGTTTGCTCGTGGATGTCGCGGTACGTCGCGAGGATGCGATCCGACTCGCCGACGCCGAGCGCCGCGGCGATCGCGTCGATGGCGTCGCGCTCGCCCTCGATCTCCAGGAACGTGCCGTGGGGGATCTCGTCGATCACGATCGACGTCCCCCCGAACTCGTACTCGCGCCGCCACTTCTGATAGCGCCACGACCTCTCGAACCCCGCCGTCGCCAGCACGGCGGCGAACGCGACGTCGTCCGCGATCTCCATCTCGGACTCCGGGCGCACCTTGAACCGCGAGTCGGCGGCGGCCGGCCCCTTCGCCGTGACGATCGTGCGGCCGGCCGTGGTACGCACGCGCAGCAACCGGCCGGCACCGGCGAGCGGTCGACCCGGCAGATCCCAGAGGACGTTGTCCTCGAACGCGCGCGGCCGCACGAGGCGCGCGCCGAGCGTCTCGAGCCTTTTCACGGTCTCCTCCGGATCGCGAACCCGGGCCTTGATCTCGACTTCCGGCAACTGGACCCCTCCCCGCCGCGCTCGGCGGCCCACGAACCGACGGAGTCTAGCAAGCCGCCCGCCGCGCGGTCCGCCCTAGAATTCCTGCTCCAGCGCCACGTGGACCTTCGCGGACGAGAAGTCCTCGCCGCGCGCCACGGCGAGCTCGGTGCGCACGAGACCGGTCCGCGATTCCAGCGCCATCCCGAAGCCACCTCCGAACAGCGTGTCCCTCGTGACCGCGAAGCCGCCGGTCGGGAGCGACGTGCGGAAGCGCGCGCCGCCCACGTCGCCGAAACCGTAGATGCGGGACCGTCGGGACGATCGCAGTCGCAGCTCGTTGCGGAGCCACCAGGTCTGCTCCCCGTGGAACTGCTGTTCGTTGTAGCCGCGCACGGTGTTCGTGCCGCCGAGCCAGTACTGGTCCCAGAGCGGCACGGTGTCGTCCGAGGACCACACGCCACGGAAACCGCCCCGGAACGAGGCGAGCCAGCGACCGGCGAGCGGCAGCAGCCACTGCCCTTCGGACTCGAACCGGGTTCGCCGCACGTCCGTCTCCGTCACGCGCGAGCCGACGCGCACGTCGGCGAGGAATCCGCGGGACGGATTGAGACGCTCGTCGCGCCAGTCGGCCACGAGTCCGAGCGTGCCGCCGGACGCGGTCTCGGTGGCGGTCGAGTCCGGGGTGACGTCGTACGTCGTGGACCGGCGCTCGCCGGAAAGCGTCCCGCGCAGCTCGTCCCGGATCGGCACGGAGATCGCCACGTCCACGTCCGTGCGCGAGTAGAGTGAGTCGCGCAGCGACTGTGCGGCGCCGAACTCGAGCGACACCGGCGTGGACAGCACCCAGGGCTCGCGGTAACGGAACGCGAGATCGCGCGACGCCCCGGACTGCCGATCGAAGCGGAAGGACGCGCGACGGGCGGTGCCGAGGATGTTGCGGAGGGCGACGTCGACGAAGCCCACGACCTCGCCCCGGCCCTTGTCGTCGCGGTTGTAGCCGAGCACTCCCTGGAACGAGTTCGCCGGTGCCTCCTCGAGCTCGATCTCGATCCCGAGTCGGTTGTCGAGAGAGCCCGTCACGACTCGCGGCTCGGAGACGGACCGGAACAGGCCCTCGCGGCGCAGTCGACCCGCCATCCGCTCCACGCGGCGCACGTTCCAGCGATCGCCCGGCCGGACTCCCGCGATCCGCGCCACGACCCGCGGATCCGTATCGCGCGCGCCGAACACGCGCACGGATTCGATCTCGGCCTCGGGGCCCTCGCCCACCCGGAGGTCGAAACCGAGGCGGCCGTCCTCCGTGCGCCGAAACCGGGAGGGATAGATCCGGGCGAGCGGATAGCCGCGCTCGGAGTACAGGCGCAGTACGCGCTCGACGTCGGCCGCGAACCGATTCGCATCGAACGGGCGGCCCGGGCCGAGCGACAGGCGTGCCCGGATCTCCTCGGTGGCGAGAACGCGATTGCCGCGGACCCCGATCTCGCCGATCACGACCGGCTCCCCGGCCTGCACGTCCAGCGTGACGATCACTCGCGACGTGTCCCGCACTCCCGGCGCCAGTCGCGGCGCCACCGTCGCGGCCCACCAGCCGGCGTTCACGAGACGCTCGCGCACGTCGGCCGCCGCCTCCTCCGGGGCCGACTCCGGCAGCGTGTCTCCGGGCGCCCACGGCAGGAACGCCGGCAGCTCGCGCACGTCGAGCAGCGGATCGCCCGCGAGCGCCCACGCCTCCAGACACGGCCGTTCCTCGCCGTGGCTCGCGACCGGCGCGAGCAGCGGCAGGATCAGAACGAGCCCGGCGAGCACGAACCGGCGCAAGAGTCCTCCTAGAACAGCGCGCGCACTTCGGCGCGCAGCAGATGGATCGTGGGAACGCCGACCACGGCGCGTCCCGAATAAGCGACCGACGTGTTGACCCACTCGTTGACCTTCAGCTCGAATGTTCCCCGCCACTCGAAGCGATCGTCCTCGCGCGTACGGAACCGGTTGCCGGCGTCGATTCCCTCGAACAGCGTGGGGTGACTCCAGGTGACCTCGGACCGGGCGCGACCGTTCGTGGAGACCGAGGTGGATAGCTCGCCTCGCACTTCCACGCTGCGGGCGCGCGCACCGTTCACGTCGTTTCGCTCGTCCACGAGACCGAGCCCGCCCACGATCCGCGTGGCCGGGCGCGGCTGGTGCACGAGATCGCCGCGGATCTCGCGGAGCCGGACGTCGAAGTCCGGAACGGACTGGTTGCTGCGGGACTCGTCCTGCAGCGTTCCCTCCGCTTCCACGCTCCAGCGCGGAGTGAGCCGGTTCCGCACGCGAAGCACGGTGCGCTCCGTGAGAATGTCGAGACGCTGCGGCAGGGCGCGGTTGTCCTCGGTGTCGATTCGCTCCCAGCGGGCCGACACCTCGCGGATCGCGCCGGGGAACAGCGTGACCTCCTGGCGCGTGAGGATCCGCCCGAAGACCGTGTCGTCGTCCGACTGGAACGCGGAGAGATCGAGTCGATAGATCGGCCCCCGGTCGCTGCGCGTCGTCTCCTCCGAGACCTGTGCCAGCGTCTCGAACTGGACGACGGAGAGCCAGCGCGCCGCGCGCGACTCGTTGCCCCCGCCCGCCCGGGCGCGGGATCGGCCGCCGATTCGCAAGCGCGCCGAGGCGTCGAGCGCGAGCGTCGGCACGGACTCCGCGTCCGGGTCCGCGACCAGATTGCGGAACGTCCGCGTGGTCGTCTCGTACACGTACTCGCCGCGGAACAGCCCTCCGAAGTGCTCGTGCGAGAGATCGCTCCGGGTGAGATCGGAGCGCGTGTCCACTCCGGGGCGCCCCGCCTCGATGTCCACGGCGCGGTGGATCCACGAGATCCGCGCGCGCACGGAACGGCGCGGCGTCCACTCCGTGCGGGCCTCGAGCGTGCGCGCGACGCGATCGCGCACCCACGTGCCCGCGTCCACGACGTCGGTGGTGCGGCGGGCCCAGCGCAGATCCGTCTGGAGGGACGGCGCCGGCGCGAGCGCGAGTGTCCCGCCCCACTCCTCCTCGTCGCGTCCGGCGGCGGCGAGGCCCGCGTTCGTGTCCTCGCGCCGGTCCCGGTAGTAGGTGGCGCCCGGGCGCAGGAAGCCGAGGCGGCCGGCCAGCTCACCGTGGCGACGGACCAGATCGCCCTCGGTCGTGCCGGAGGAGTCGGCGCGGTCGTCCCGGCTCACGCGCTCCTCCCGCCACGACGCCCGCGTGACGCGGTCCCCGGTCCACTGGAACGCCCCCTCGCGACGCGTGCTCGCGAACCGCTCGCGTCGATCGAGCCGCCCGAACGTCCCGCTCGCGCGCCAGCGTGTGCCGCCGACCAGGGCGACCGTCGCCTCGCCCGTGCCCTCGTCCGCCCGGGTCGTGTCCGTGAAGTTCCAGGTCTCGCCGCGCCAGACCTCCTGGTCGCGGCCGAGCGACGCGAAGTCGCGTTGCTCGCCCCGGAACGTCGCGCGGGTCTGCAGCGTGACCGGCCCCGCCAGCTCCGTCAGACGCGAACTCTCCCAGGCGAGTGTGGCCGTGCCGGCCGCACCTTCCCGAAGGAGTGACGAGTCCGAGAAACGATTGCGATCCTCCCGGCTGAACGCTCCGTCCGCGCTGAGCGAGAGTCGCCCTGCCTGCCACGCGAGGCGCGTGTCCGCGAGCGTGTGCGCACGGGGTGCGTCGAGGAGAAGACCCGGCGTGTAGTTTCCGAGACCGGCCCCCTGGAACAGGAAGTAGATCGCCCCCGAGTCGACATCGCGCTCGCGCGAGTAGTCGCCCAGGTTCTCGCCGAGGAACACGAACGAGACGTCGCACGTGCCGGAGTCCGCACCGGCCCAGCGGAAGTGGTCCCCTTCCTCCACGTAGTCGCCGCCGTCCACGCCGCACACCGCTCCCGACACGAGCACCGGACCGTCGCCGGCCGCCTCGAGCGCGGCCCGGCGCTCGTCGTTCAGCGTGAAGTTGCGCGGGGACAGCCCATCCAGCTCGGACGTCACCGCGGTGGACCACGTGAACGGCGCCCCCTCCCGCCCGATCGTGGCCTCGCCGAGCACGAGGTTGCGACGATACGGCTGTTCCGCGATCTCGAGGTCCACCGCGAGCCGTGACTCCGCGGTGACGAGCACGCGGTTCGTGAACTCGATCTCGCCGCGGGAGTAGTCCATCACGTAGTCCCGATCGCGGCCGCGCGTGAGGAGCCGGCCGTTCAGCCACACGCGCTCCGATCCGGCCACGATCACGCCCGTGGCGTTCGGCCCCGAGCCCGCGAGCACGTACGGGCCCTGCTTCCCCTCCTCGCCGAGAAACTCCAGCGTGCGGAAGTTCCCGCGCGACGACGCTCCGATCCCGCGGACGCGCGCGTCGCCGAAGCGGGCGATCGCCTCGGCGCCGGAGAGGCGACGTTCGAACGAGCCGAACGTCGACGTGTCGCGGCGCGCGGGGAAGTCGCCGAGCGTCGCGGACGCACGCGAGCCCTCGATCTTGATCAGCACCTCGTCGAGATTCTCGAGACGCTCCGTGCT
>JAGQIB010000318.1 GCA_020431545.1 Gemmatimonadota bacterium | reverse complement strand
CTCGGCCGGCGACTCTTCGCCCGGGAGGAGCAACCAGCCGAGCCAGAGCAGGAACACGCCGGCGGCGACCGTGGCCTTCACGGCGAACGGGAAGGGCTCGGGCGAGAACCACGCCTCGAGCCCGGCCGCGAACATCAGCATCACGGCGGCGCCGGCGAAGATCCGGATCGCGACGCCCCCACCGGCGGCGATCGCCCGGCCCCACGGGAGGGCTCCGGGAAAGAGCTGACCCCGCGCGATCGCGTAACCCGCGGCGCCCGCGACGAGAATGGCGGGGATCTCCACGCCGCCGTGCGCGATCACGAAGCCCCAGAACGCGCGGGACATGCCGTTCACGAACACGTGCCAGCCCAGCGCGCCGAGCATGATGCCGTTCATGAACAGGATCCACGTCGTGCCGACGCCGGCCGTGACGCCGAGCGCGAACGCGAGGATCGCCACGGTCAGGTTGTTCGAGAACAGGAACGCGCCGAACACCGGCTTCGCGTCCTTGATGTGATCCGTCCACATCTCGCCCCGATCCACGGACGCCAGGATGTCGGGCCCGGCGACGAGGCCGACGAAGCCGGCATCCGTCGCGCAGTACCAGGTGCCGAACGCGGCTCCCGCCAGGAACACCGCGGTCGACAGCGCCAGCAGGCGACCGTGACGCCGCATGTGCGGGGGCCATCCGCGCGAGAGGAACCGCAGCAGGCGGCCGACCCCGCCGGTGCTCGTCGTGCGCCGGTACAGAACTCCGTGGGCCGCGGCCACGAGGCGGTTGAGCTGGAACTCCTCGTCGGTGCGGGTGGCGGCGCTCTGGAGTGCCGCGAGGCGCGACGTCGCCGTCCGGTACAGTCCCCAGAACTCCCGGAGCTCGGCGGGATCGCGGGCGGCGGGACTCCCCGAGAGCTTCTTGACGAGAGCGTCGAGGCGACTCCAGTCTGACGTGCCGGCGGCCGATTTCCTCACGAACACCTCCGGGGAGATCTCGACATGACGGAAGACCTCGAGCTCCACGGCGGGTTCGAAATCGAGACACCCGAGCAGGTCGCGTTCCGCATGGAACGCGCCGGCCTCGGCAGTCGCGCGTTCGCCGCGATGCTGGACACCGTCATCCTGTTCGTACTCTACCTCGGCCTGTTCTTCGGGTTCTTCGGGCTCGTGTCGGCGATCTGGAGCGTGAACCTCGCCGAGGACTGGGACTCGTCCCTCGTCCAGGTTCTCTGGGCCGTGTTCATTCTCGTCTCGTCGTTCCTGTTCTCCGGATACTACATCCTGTTCGAGTGGTTCTGGAACGGCCAGACGCCGGGCAAGCGAGCGCTCTCGATCCGGGTCGTGGCGGACGGCGGCATCCCCGCGACGTTCGGTCGCATCGTGATCCGCAACCTCGTTCGGCTCGTGGACTTTCTCGGGGGCTACGCGGTCGGCGTGATCGTGATCTTCGCGTCGCGGCAGGAGAAGCGGCTCGGCGATCTCGTCGCGGGCACCGTGGTCATCCGCGAAGCGCGCCGATCACGCGGCGAGATCCTCCGTCTCGGCGCGCCGACGCCCGCGGCGCGCCGGCTCGATCCCGAGCTCCTCGATCTCGTTCGACGTTACTGGGAGCGGGCGAACGACCTCGACGCCGACACGCGCCGTCGACTCGCGCGCGACCTGCTCGCGCGCGTGGCCCCCGCGATGAACCGAGCCCCCACCCCCGGACTCGCGGAGCGGGATCTGCTCGAGATCACGCGGGATCTGTTCGAGACGGACGGTCCACCGCATCCGTCCGCCGAACGGTGACCGCCCCGAGGCGCGCCCTCCTCGAACCGGGTTCGCGGCGACTCGGGACGGCGAATGGGATACTCTCGGGGGCTGAGAGATCGCGGTGCGCCCGGGGGAGGCTCGGGAGCGTCGCCTCCATGTGATTTGAGGGAATCCCATGCTCTCTCGCTCGGCGACCCACGCGCTCCGCGCACTCGCGGTTCTGGCCACGTTGCCCGCGGGATCCTCCCTGGACACCGGCGCCCTCGCGGCCCGGGTCGAGGCTCCCGCGAACTATCTCGGGAAGCTCCTTCAGACGCTGCGCCGCGAGGGGATTCTCCGTTCGCGCAAGGGACTGGGGGGCGGATTCTCGCTCGCTCGTCCCCCCGACGACCTCACGCTGTTCGATATCGTGGAACCGCTCGAAGGCCTCGATCGCTGGCAACGTTGCTTCCTGGGTCGCCCCGCGTGTTCGGCCGAGCACTCGTGCCCGGTCCACGCGGTGTGGGGCTCGATCCGGGATCGCTACCTCGCGTTCCTTCGCGAGACGCGACTCACCGCCCTGTCGCCGACGTCCCCGATTCCGGGGAGCGGGGAAGCGGGCTGAGCCCCTCCGGCTCCCCGAGCAGTCGAAAGTCCACGAGCGCGCGAACGTGCTCCGGGGGCGGCGCGAAACCGCGCGAACGAGCGGTCGCGGCGAGAACCTCGGGCGTGGAGCGCCCGTCGAAGGCCGGGAGCAGATCGTACAGCGCGCGCGAGATCTCCAGCGGATCGGTCGCGCGGTAGGTGCTCACGGTGACGAAGTGCCGGCTCGCCGCAATCACCTCGTGCGGCAGGGGGCGCAGCCGGTCCGGGATCTCGCGGGACGAGAGCCGACGCCAGCGTTCGCTCACGACGTCGGCGCGGAGCGCCACCTCCGGTCCGCTCACGCGAAGCACGTCCGCCCAGTCGAGCTGTCCGGCGATCTCTCCGGCTCGGCGGTAGAACTCTCGCTCTCGCCCGTACCACTCGCCCCACAGCGCGCGTCGACGCGAGTCCGTCTCGCGGCCGTCGAGCGCCGGTGCGTCGAGCCGCTCGTCCAGGCACAGCAGCTTCTCCAGGGCGTCCGCGCGCAAACCGATCTCCGCCACGCACCACCGCGCGACGTCGCGCTGCACGACGAGGAGCAACGCCTCGGTGGCTTCCCAGAACGCTCCGCCCACGGCACCGCGGTCGTGTTTGCAGAAATACGTCGCGCACACCGCGTCCGTGTGACCGCGGATGCCGCACGTCCCGAGGTCCGGCACGTAGTGGGGACAGCGGAGAGTCGTCGAGCGCCCGAAGGCGTCACGCCCGTGGCGGAGCAGGAGCGCGGTCGGGACGGCGACGCCGACGCCCCAGGGCGTGACACGCGTCCCGGCGTCGAGGCGCGCTGCGAGGGAGGTCCGGCCGTGCGGCGGCAGGCTGTCGTCGTCGAGGATGCGTCCCACCAGGAAGTTCGGGAGATCGGGGACGTACGTGCAGCACTTTGCGTCCGGCTCGAAATAGAGGAACGAGTCCCTCGCCGAAGCCGGATCCGACGGATCGGCCCGCGCGCCGGTGTCCGGCGTCTCCGAACCCGCGGGGCGACACATCGCGCAGGTCGCGCACGTCGCGCGGCTCTCGCCCGGAATCGCGTCCTTCACGATGGAGCCGACCCAGCGGGCGAAGAGCGGAGGGAGCGGGGACGAAGGGTCGGTCAAAAGTAGTCGCCCTTGATCGATTTCCCGAGACTGCCGCCGCCGCTCTTGCCGGGAATGCCGGGTGTTCCGCCGCCGAACTTGCCGCCACCCGGTCCACCGCCGAACTTCCCGCCCGTGCCGCCCCCGAACTTCCCGCCCCCCGATCCCGAGCCGCCGGACCCGAACCCCTTGGCGGTGCCGCTGGAGGAGCCTCCACCGGGCTGTCCGCTCGCCGCCAGGCCCCCCGGAACGAACTCGGCGAACATCGCGAACGTCTTCGGTCCCACGATGCCGTCGGCCGCGAGCTTGCTTCGCTTCTGGAACTCCACCACCCGGACGTGCGTCTTCTGACCGAAGATGCCGTCCGTCTCGAGGGGTGGGTGGATCGACTTCTGCGTGGGAAACTTCGTGTTCGACCCGATGAAGTTCAGCGCGTTCTGGAGCTCGGCCACGTCGGGCCCACGACTTCCGATCCGGAGTGTCTTCACGGTACGTCCCCCGCGTTCGCCGCGGTCCGCCGACGCTCTGTCGGCGGACCACGGTGCGTGCGAGGTCATTCTAGCAGTGCTCGTCGTCGGGCGTGCGCCGTTACCGGGTGAGGACCACCCGCGACGTGGATGACGCGTCACCCGCGGTGAGGCGCGAGAAGTACACGCCGTCCGCCACGCTCCGCCCGGACCCGTCGAGGCCGTCCCACTCCGCCCGGTGCGCCCCCGCGGGCTGCTCGCCCGCGGCCAGTACCCGGACGAGGCGACCCGTGACGTCGTACACCGCGAGCTCCACCCGCGCCGGGCGCGGCAGCTCGTAGCGGATCGTCGTGCGGTCGCGGAAGGGGTTCGGGAAACCCGGAAGCAGTCGGGCGTCGAGACTCGCGGGATCCACCACGGCCACGTCGGTGATCGGACCGACGGTCGACACGACCTGACACGCCGAGAACTCCGACGTCGCGCCGACGGGCTCGCGGGTCGCCGTCGCCGTGACGACCCAGCCCTCGGCGACGGCACCGGGCAACGTGACCGAGAAGTCGGCGTCGCCCGCGGCATCCGTGAACACCGTCGTGGCGCCGAGCCAGATCCGGCCCTCTCCGAACCCGGAAGCGTCGCAGGTCGGCGAGGCGAAGAAGTCGAGGCCGAACTCGTCGAGCGGCGAGCTCTGCAGCGCGCCGGTCACGAGCAGGTTGAGGCCGTCGGACTCCGCCGTGGCGAGCACCGGGTAGTTCTGGAGACCGTTCGCCCCCGTGTCCGCATCCAGCGGGTCGTTCGCGCTGACCCCGAGGTTGTAGGACGGATCCACGAGATCGATGCCGAGATCGCCGTTCGAATGGATCGCGGTGGCCTGGATCCGCACCTGCGGCACGTTCGGTCCGATGATCACGCCACGCAGCAGGTGCCCGGCGATCTCGTTGTTCAGGATGGAGATGTCGGTGAGGGTCATGTTCCCGAAGTAGCCGAGATCCACTCCGTTCACGCTGCCGAGCAACGGTTCGTCGTTCGCGTTCAGACCGATCGTGTTGTTCTCGATCGTGAGACCGGAGCCCGTTCCGTAGACCTGGATCGCGGATCCGAACAGCTGCCCCGCGTGGTGCGGTCCCTGTCCGTGGCCGAGGATGCCGGCGATCCGGTTGTCGCGGATCACGGTGTCCCAGTTCTCGGTCTCGAGCGAGACGCCGGCCGTGGACGCGAGGCTTCCCTGGGAGAGCCCATCCGGGGTCGTCCCGATCCAGTTGTTCTGGATGAGCGTGGAGCCGGCCCACGAGAGCTGGATGGTCGCGCCGGCCGGCAGGCCCTCGCCGTTGATCGTTCCGTAGCCCACGATCCAGTTCCGGTCGGATGGGTCGGGACCGCCGACGCGGTTGTTCATGGCAAGCTGCGTGCTGCCGCCGCCGAGCACGCGCACGCGGTTCACCGTGTTGCCGATCACGACGTTGTCGTTCGCCCGGTCGATCTTGATCGTGCCGCCGTGATTCCCCTGGATGAGCGTGCCCGAGCCCCACACCGTGATGTTCGTGGTTCCGGTGTTGCCGACGACCGTGCCGTTCGCGCCCGTGATCGTGACGGGCGTGGAGTCGAAGCCCGTGAAGACCGAGTTGTCCCCGTTCACGTAGACCTCGCCTCCGTACACGGCGATCTCGCAGCCGTCGGGATTCGTGTCGCCGGTGAACGCGGTCTGGGTGGTGCCGTCGATCGTGACCTCGTCGTTCGCGCGCCAGAAGAAGCCGGTGATCGTGCGGAGCACGGCGCGCCCGGGGTAGAGGAACTGGAGCTGCCACTCGCTCTGCGGGATCGCGAACGCGATCGTCTGATGTCCCGGCGTGTTGTCCGTGGCGATGAGGGCCTCGGAGAACGAGACCTCGCCGTCGGGCCCGGGTAGGTCGGCGATCGTCGCGGTCTGCCAGTCGATGTCGATGTCGTCCGTGGCGATCGTGACGGTGACGGTCTGCGCGCTCGCGGAAGCGAAGAGGGCGAGGAGAGCGACGGTGGTCCAGGGGAGGGCGGAACGCATGGCGGCCTCCGACATGCCGGGAATCGTGGGAACGCCCGTCGAGCGGCGGACGTCCAGGGGCGATCGGGGCAATAGACGGACAAGATAGTCAGGAAATACACCGGGGCCGTCGCGCCCGGAAAGAGGGTGCGGCGGGATTTGACCTAGCCCGGAGCTATCTTGCCGCCGTCGAGGGGACGGGTTGCCGCGCCTCCCTGGCCCCGTGCTAGGCTGGAAGTCCCCGGAGGCCCACGCAGGCACAACATCACGCGGAGGCGACTTCCGATGCTCTCGACGTTCCGGGCCCTCGTTCTGGCGGCGCTCATCGCTTCCCCCGCCTCCGCCACGGT
>JAGQIB010000317.1:1561-5703 GCA_020431545.1 Gemmatimonadota bacterium | reverse complement strand
GGCGCGGCGGAAGGCAAGTCGTACCGCCTCCGCTACGAGGGCAGTTCTTCCCGGCTGCTCGGCGGCATCAGCGCGCTCTCCGGTTTCCTCGCGACACTCTTCTACCTGAGCGCGGGCTTCGCCGGCGTCCAGTGTCTGCGTTCCCGCATGAGCGCGGGCCCGGCCGGCATGCTCGGCGGCTTCGGAGTCGCGGCCGCTATCGCCGGCCTGTTCCTGCTCGGCGGCATCCACGCGTGGCGGGTCACCGGCCAGCCCTGGCCGTCCGATCCCCTGCTGTTCTCGATCTCGCGCGGCGATCTCGCGATCGTCACGCTGCTCTGGGCGGTGACGTTGTTCTTCGGTCGCTCGGTGCTGCTGGACGAGACGCCGGACGGGAACGCTTCCGGCGAGCGCATGTTCGCGGGCGCCGCGGTCGCCGGCGGCGTGCTGACCCTGATCCTGCTGCTCTTCTAGATTCGTCCGGCCCGCGCGGAGGCGGAGAGGCGACGCAGCGGCGCCGACGTCAGTTCGTCACGAGGCCGTTCGTGTCGAATCGCAGCGTGCCGCGCTCCGACCAGAATTCGTCGGGGATCTCCGGGTCGATCTCGTAGTTGCCGTACTCCACCCGGATGCTCTCGGTGTCGCCGGGATCGTATCGACTCGGGAACGTGACGTGGCGCGACGCCGGAACGAGGCGCCCGGACTCCTCCCGGAACTCCGTCTCGATCCCGACCTCCTGGCCGTTCGGAAGCACCCACGTCGCGTGGCCGGGTTGCGGCTGCCGCGGTTGCCAGTCGCAGTGCACCGTCATCGTCTGCGGAGTCCCGTTCGTTCGCAGGCCAACGGTGAGGTCCACGAGCCTCTGCTCTCCGTCCAGCGTGGCGCCGACCTCCACCAGGTCCGTCAGCATCTCGGGCAGGTTCGCGGAGTTCTCGGGCAGGACCACTCGAATCGCGCGGAGTCCGTTCGCCAGTTCGGCGACACTCACCTGACCCTCGCGACGGACGACGTCACGGCCGCTGTCGAGATCGATGGAGTAGATCGAGGAACGGGTGACGAACAGCGGCTCGAGGAACACGGCGAGCCCGCGCACGACCGCCGCCGGCGTGGACGCGTGGGCGGCCCGGATGCCGAGACGCGCCGGGGCCTCCCACGTTTCCACGAGCGGCGCGACCTCCTCGGTCTCGTCCGGGACACGCATCTCCACGCGGTAGCTGGAGACGGACTCGTCCCCGAGACCACGGAAACGCGCGATCGCGTCGACGAGATCGTCCAGCGGATCCGCGCTCACGCCGGTCGCCGCCACGGTCGCGAGTGCCACGCTCAGCAGTCCGATTCGCGCTCTCATGCTCCCTCCAACGCTCGACGTGCGCCGCGGTTCCCGCGCGGCGGCGTCCTCCGCCCATTCGGACACGCGAGGCGCCCCCGCGGTCACTCCGACACGGCCCCGCGCGCCGCGAACGGCAGCGCGCGCCGGGGCGTCGGGGGCGCCGCACGAAGTGGCCAGAATAAGTGAAGGCAGGCCGCGCGACACGGCCTGCCTTCTCTCTCTCGGGGTGGCTCTTCGAATCGAAATCGACCAGCTTCGGCGGAACCTCCGCCGAAAGTGCTAGAGGGTCTCCTTGAAGGCCTTGCCGGCGCGGAACTTGACGCCCTTGGAAGCCTTGATCGTGATCTGCTCGCCCGTCTGCGGATTGCGGCCCTTGCGCGCCTTCCGCTTGACCGTGTTGAAGCTGCCGAAGCCGACGATCGAAACGCCGTCCGGCTTCTTGGTGGCCTTCTTGATGGTCGTGAACGTGGCGTTGACCGCGTTGGTCGCGTCCTTCTTCGACAGATTCGTCGCCTTGACGACGGCCTCGATGAGCTCGGCCTTGTTCATTTCGTCTTCCTCCACCCAACCACTTCACGTGGCGGAAACATCATGTTGGCTGTCGAAGAGCCGCGCGCAACCTACCAACGGCGTGGAGGAGTGTCAACCCGCGGAACCCGCTCGGGCGCTGATTCTCCCGGTTTTTGTCGCCGGAGGTGCAGGGCCGGAGCGGGTTTCGGGAAGGGCGAGGCGGGAACCGCTGGCGGGGCGTGCCTCTCCGGCCGGGACGATTCGGGAGTCCCGACGAGGTGGTACCGCCCGGACTCGGGGCCCCGCAGGCGACCGCGACCGGGGCGACGAGTCACTCCGGCGAGTCGGTGTCCGCCGAAGCCGAGGTGCGGAAGAGCTCGTCGAGGCGCTCGCGCTTGAAGCGCCACTGGCCGCCGATCTTCGTGCCGGGAATCTGACCGCTCTTCGCGAGTCGGTAGAGAGTCCCCTTCTTGATGTTCAGGTACGTCGCGGCTTCCGCGATGTCCATGATCTCGATCGACATGGCTGTCCTTCCAGCGTCCCCGCCGCGGAGACGCGTCGCTGTTGAGGCAGGTTGTCTGTGGACCGGAGCGGGTGCTGCGGATCGCCGGTCTAGTTGCCGTTCCTCGAGATGCGGTCCTTCAGCTCCTTCGACACCTTGAACACCGCGACCTTCCGCGGCGGCAGCTGGACCGGGTCGCCCGTTCTCGGATTGCGGGCGGTCCGGGCCTTCCGACGCTTGACCTTGAAGGTTCCGAAACCGCGGATCTCGATGTGACGCCCTTCCCGCAGAGCGTCCTTCACCGCCTGGATCAGGTGGTCCACCGCCATGGCGGTGTCCTTCTTGGTGAGCCCGGTCGAGATCGCGATTTGCTCCACCAGGTCGGCCTTGGTCATGCCATCCACTCCCCGGGGAACGAGGCAAGAAAGCGGAGTCGGTCCTCGCGCTCGACTCCAAGGGTCGGCCGCAGAATCGGCCAGAAACGGCGCGAGACCGGCAAAGAATAGCAAGCCCCGGCGGAAAGGGTCAAGCCAGGGAAATGGTGGTGGTTGGCGCATGGCCGCCGCTTGGAGTCGCCAGCTCCTGTTCTGGATCATCGAATCCGCTTAAGGGATTGATGTGTATCGGGTTATGCGGAGATCCGGCACGGTCGAGAGTGGCCCCTCAGCTCCGGAAACGGCAGTCTCACAACGGGTTGGAGCGACCGCCGACGTGCCGCGTGGACGGGCGTGAGGCGGATCGGCGGCGACCGTCGCCGGGACGGGCCCCGGACGAGGAACGGCCCGGCGCTTCGGTCGTGGGGTTGGGGCGGGCGATCAGACCCGGGAGCCGCCGGCCGTCGCCGCCACCTCTCCGGTCAGCAGGTAGACGTCTACCGGGATCCGGGCCTCCTTCGCGAGGTGCTCGATCTCGCTGCCGAAGAACAGCCGGGAAACGTGGGCCGAGTTCATTCGAGCCACGGAGATGCGGGTCGCTCCCGTCTGCTGCGCGAGCGCGAACACGGAAGCGCGGAACGCTCCATCGACCACCCGGGTCTCGACCTGCAGGCCGAGGCGACGGGCTTCCTGCTCGAGCTCCTTGAGGTGCGCGAGGCCGCGGGTCCGATACTCCTGAAGCATCGTCTCCCGGAACTCCTGCATGAGGCGCTCTCCGAGGAAGCCCACGTCCGCGAGCTGGCCGGCGACGGCCTCGGACAGGTCCCGGTCCACCACGAGGCCGAGCACGACGTCCTCCGAGCGCTTCGCCGCGGCCCGCAGGGCGGCCGCGCCATACTCCTCCGAGAACCGGAGGGCGGTGAGGACGATCAGCGTGCGGCCCCTCTGGGTGTCCATGGTGCTCTCCTTCCCGGATGCGCGAAGCCCCAAACTACAGTCCGAACCCCAGGGTCGGCCAGACCCAGTGCATCAATCCCAGCATGATTCCGAGCCCCACCACCTTGAGCACGAGCCCCAGCACGAGAACGTCGCGGAGGCGGAAGTAGCCCGCGGAGTACGTGATCGCGTTCGGGGGGCTCCCCATCGGGAGGCAGAACGCGAGCCCCGCAGGCAGGGCCACCGTGAACGCGATCAGCTTCGCCGAGATGCCCTCGAACTCCGCGAGCGAGAGCGCGATCGGGAGGACCACCGCGACCGCAGCCGAGTTCGAGATGCCCTCCGTGAGGATGAGCGTCCCGGCCGCGATGGCGACGAGCACGAGGAAGGGCGGCACCATGGAGTTCGAGACGAGGACCAGGGCCAGCCAGTGCGCGGCTCCGGAGTCGACGAGCGCCGACCCGAGCGCGACCGCCCCGCCGTACATGATGATGATGCCCCAGTTCACGTG
>JAGQIB010000317.1:0-1513 GCA_020431545.1 Gemmatimonadota bacterium | reverse complement strand
AGCACCGAGATCTGAGCCAGCCCGAAGTCGTGCCCGAGGAAGATCCAGGCCAGGATCGTGGCGATGCCGATCCAGGAGAGGCGCTTCTCCGCGCGCGTCATCGGCCCCGCCTCCGCCAGACGACGTTCGAGCACGGCGCGACAGGGCGAGATGTCGATCTCCTCCCGGGCCGCGATCCGCCCGAGCAGGACGGCCGTCACGGCGAGCAGTCCCACCGAGAGCGGCAACGCGGCCCGCATCCACTCGAAGAAACCGACCGTGTCCCCGGTGGTCTGGTACAGGATCGCGAGAGCGAGCGGGTTCCGCGCCCCACCGAGGAGCGTGGCGATGCCGCCGATGACGGCGCCCCAACCGAGCGCGAGGAACACCGCCTTCCCCCATTCCGACCGGCCGGGCGTGAGGTCCAGCGCGTGCACGATCTGCAGCACGACCGGGAACATCATCGCGGCCACCGCGTGCTCCGGCATCCAGAGCGAGAGAAACGCCGCGGACAGGAGCACGCCGAGCAGAAACGTCCGTGGACTCCGGCCGAACCGCGACACGACGAGGAGCGCGACGCGCGAGGACAGCCCGGTGGAGATCATCGAGGCGGCGAGCACGAGGGCGCCGAGGATGAAGAAGACCGCCCGGTTGCCGAAGAGCGCGAACGCCTGGTCGGCCGACATCACGCCGAGCAGCGGCAGCAGCGCGAGCACGAGAAGGCTCGTGACCGCGAGTGGGAGGACGCCCGTCACCCAGAAGAGGCCGCACGTCGCGAAGATGCCGAGACATCGCTGACCTTCCGTGCTCAGTCCCTCCGGCGTCGGCGCGAAGCAGAACGCGGCGAGCAGCAGCACGCCGAGGACGAGGATGTGTCGGCGATAGCGACGGAACACCTAGTGCGCCCCCCCCAGGGCGATCGCCGCCCCCGCGCCGACCGCCGTGTTCAGCAGGTTGCGGGCGTGATGACCGAGAGGCGCGCCGGCGGCGGCCAGCAGCGATTCCACCGTCGTGCCCACGACGGATCCCCCGACGACCGCGGGGAGAGTGGAGGGACGGATCGCGCCGAGCGCGACCGCCACCGTTCCGACCGCGCACGCACCGGCCACGCCCGCGAGCACGCCGAGCGCGGAAACCGCCCCGGGGGTTCCGACGCTGACCCGGCGCCCCGACACCAGCGACCACGGCCGCGCGCGCCCGAGCTGCCCGACCTCGGTGGCCAGCGTGTCGCTCGCGGCGGTCGCGAAGGCGGCGACGGACACGAGTCGCGGCCAGCCGGCGAGCGGCACGGCGAGCGCCGCCACCGCCCCGAAGGCTGCATTCGCGAGCGCGTGCGCCGCGCTTCGACGTCCTCGATTCGGTTCCGCCACGCCAAGCTCCCCCTTTCGCGCCCGACCGATGCGGGTCGCGGCCGTTCCCACCACGACGAACGCCACGAGCGCCGCAGCGAGCGACGACAGGAACGGCAGCGGCAGGCCGGCATAGCCGCCGATCCATGCCATGGTGCCGGCGATCAGCGCGGCGTTGGCGGCCG
>JAGQIB010000316.1 GCA_020431545.1 Gemmatimonadota bacterium | reverse complement strand
GTCTGCGCCGGTTTGCGATGCGCCGAGGAGACATGGAACTCGTACGGGATTCCGAACTTGCGCAGGTTGTCGAAGCAGCCCTGCATCGCCTCTTCGTCGCTCTGGCTCCCCACCAGGATCAGCACCTTCGGGTCCATCATTCCTCCCTCGCCGCGACCCGAGCTCCGAGTCCGCGGTGTCCGATGTCCGTTCGCCACCGCATCCCCGGAAAGGAGATGCCGGCCAGCGCCTCGTAGGCGCGATCTCTCGCCGCCGCCAGCGACGGCCCGAGCCCCGTCACCGCGAGCACGCGACCGCCGTTCGTTTCGGGGCGCTCCCCTTCTCCGACCCGCGTGCCCCCGTGAAACACGAGGGCATCGCCGCGATCGTCCGGCCCGTCGAGACCGGAGATCACGTCGCCGCGCGCGGAGCCCGCGGGATAGTCCGCCGCGGCCGCGACCACGGTCAGGGCCGCACCGGGCCGGAAGCGCAGGGGCTCGCACTGCGCGAGCTCGCCCCGGGCCGTCGCCGCGAAGAGCTCGAGAGCGTCGCTCGCGAGCATCGGCAGCAGGACCTGCGTCTCCGGGTCACCGAACCGCACATTGTACTCCAGGACCCGCGGGCCGTCCGCCGTGAGCATGAGTCCCGCGTAAAGCACTCCCCGGAAAGGAGTTCCGCGTCGATCGAGCTCCCGCACCAGGGGCCTCAGGCAGGTCTCCGCCACCGACTCCACGGCGGCCGCATCCAGGCCCGGATAGGGCGCGTACGCCCCCATGCCGCCGGTGTTCGGTCCTTCGTCGCCGTCGTACGCGCGCTTGTGGTCCTGACTGGGTACGAGCGGGCGCACCTCCTCGCCGTCGACGAGGGCGATGATCGAGACCTCTTCCCCCTCGAGCCACTCCTCGAGCACGACGCGCGCGCCGGCGTCGCCGAACACCCGGTCCTCCACCGCCGCCTTCACGGCGGCGATCGCGGTCTCCCGATCGGGCGCCATCACCACGCCCTTGCCAGCCGCGAGACCGTCGGCCTTCACGGCCACGCGCTCGCCGACCCACGAGAGCGCCTTCGCGGCCTCCGTCACGGAACCCACGGTGGCGCCGCGCGCGGTCGGAATGCCGGCCGCCTCCATGACCTCCTTCGCGTGGGCCTTGCTTCCCTCGAGCCGCGCGCCCTCGGCGCCGGGTCCGAACACCGCCGTTCCGTCCGCGCGCAGCGCGTCCGCCACCCCCGCGACGAGCGGCGCCTCCGGACCGACGACGACGAGGTCGATCGACTCGCGACGGCAGAGCGACGCGATGGCCGCCGCGTCCGTCTCGCGCAGGTCGACGTTGCGCGCGATGCGGGCCGTGCCGGCGTTGCCGCGCGCGACCCACAGGTCGCCGCACGAAGGACTCCGCGAGACGGCCCAGGCGATCGCATGCTCGCGCCCACCGCCTCCGATGATGAGAACGTTCACGATCCTTCCTCCTCGTTCGCCGGCTCGGGCAGCACGCGTCGCGCCTGCGCGAAACGCCGCGCGAAGTATGCGTCTTGGCGGCGGTCCACGACCACCCCGCGCGACGAGGACGCGTGGATGAAGCGGTCCGGGCCGAGCGCGAGTCCCACGTGGTTCACCCGACCGGATCCGAGCCGGAAGAACAGCAGATCCCCCGCCCGGATCTCGCCGGGAGCCACGGTCCGCCCGATCCCCTGCTGGGCGGCGGTCGTGCGGGGCAGGTTCACGCCGAGGTCCGCGAACACGTTGCGGACCAGCGCCGAGCAATCGATGCCGCGCGCATCCACGCCGCCGTACCGGTAGGGCGTGCCGAGCCAGGACGTGGCGATCTCCTCGATCCGCGTGCGCGGCACCGGCCGGCTCGGCACGGGAGCCGCCACGACCGGCTGGTCGAGGGAGCCTCCCACGCCGCGCGGCTCCGCCCGGAACACGGGTCGCGGCGAGCAGCCGGCCACCACGAGCGCGATCGTCGCGACGAGTCCGGGGGCGAACCGCGCCCTCACCCGGCGAGCTCCGCGAGACGGGCGAGCAGGCGCTCGCGCGCGAGCTTCGGGTTCGCCTGACCACCGCTCGCCTTCATGACCTGCCCCACCAGGAAGCCTGCGACCTTCTCGTTGCCCGCGCGGAACTGCTCGACCTGTTCCGGCGCGGCCGCGAGCACGTCGTCCACGAGGCGGTCGAGCGCCGCGGGATCGGAGATCTGCACGAGTCCCTCGCGCTCGATGATGGCGGACGCGCGCTCTCCCGTGTCCACCACGGACTGGAACACCTTCTTCGCGACGCTCTGCGAGATCTTGCCCTCGCGCACGAAGCCGAGCAGCTCGGCGAGCGCGGCGGGCGCCAGACCGAGCTCCGCGAGCGAACCGCCGCGCTCGTTGCGGAGACGGAGCACTTCCCCGAGCACCCAGTTCGCGGCCAGCTTCGGATCACCCGTCCGCGTCGCGAGATCCTCGTACCAGTCCGCGACGTCGCGCGACTCGGTGAGCACGGCGGCGTCGACCGGACGCAGGTCGAACGACTCCCGAAACCGTTCGCGGCGAACGGTCGGAAGCTCCGGCATCTCCCGGCGGACGCGGTCGCGACGTTCCGTCGTCATCCGGAGCGGCGGCAGATCGGGTTCCGGGAAGTAGCGGTAGTCGTGCGCGTCTTACTTGGAGCGCATCATGCGCGTCTCGCAGCTGTCCGGGTCGAACAGCACGGTGGCATGCTCG
>JAGQIB010000315.1 GCA_020431545.1 Gemmatimonadota bacterium | reverse complement strand
TCGAACAGCTGGCGGCCGCCGGCCAGCGACGATCCGCCGCTCCACGAGTGACGGTGCGCGTAGCTCAGGAGACCGACCGCGGTCGCCATCTCGGGCGAGCGAACGTCCTCGTCGAAGCCCACGGTGCCCTGGGGGACGCCGTGCTTCGCCGGCAGGTTGAACAGGTGCTCGGCGAGCGAGAGCGTGCCGTCGAGCAGCGCGCCGCCGCCGGTGAGCACGAGGCCCGCCGCGAGCAGGTCCCAGTAGTCCGTTTTCTTCACCTCGCGGTAGCTCAGCGCGAGGATCTCCTCCATGCGGGGTCGGACGATGGAGTTCAGGATGTCCCGGCTCACGGAACGCTCGGGACGTCCGTTCACGCCGGGCACGACGAGTTGCTCGTCCCGGCCTTCGATCGGCAGCAGCGACGCGTGGGCGCGCTTGATCTCCTCGGCCGACGCGAGCGGCGTGCGCAGGCCGATGGCGATGTCGTTCGTGACGTTCGAGCCGCCGACCCCGACGATCGCGGTGTGCTTGAGACCGCCCTCCGCGAACACCGCGACGTCGGTCGTGCCGCCGCCGATGTCCACGAGCACCGCGCCGAGCTCCATCTCGTCGTGGGTCAGCACCGCCTCGGCGCCGGCCACGGAAGCGAGGACGACGTCCTCCACGTCGAGCCCGGCGCGACGGACGCACTTCAGCAGGTTCTGGATCGGCGTGCTGGCGCCGGTGATCACGTGGACCTCGGTCTCCAGCCGCACCCCGCTCATGCCCACGGGGTCGTGGATCCCGCCCTGGTCATCCACCGTGAACTCCTGGGGGAGCACGTGGATGATCTCGCGATCGCCGGGCAGCGCGATGGCGCGCGCGGCCTCGATCACCCGGTCGACGTCGCCGCGCGTGATCTCGCCGTCCGGGTTGCGGACGGCGATCACGCCGCGCGAGTTGATGCTCTTGACGTGATCCCCGGCGATGCCGAGCGTGACCGACCCGATCTCCACGTCGGCCTGCTTCTCGGCCGCCGCGACCGCTTCCTGGATGGACTGGATCGTCCGCTCCAGGTTGACCACGACGCCTTTCTTGATGCCGCGGGACGGCGCGCTCCCGAGTCCCAGGATCTTGAGCTCGCCGTCTTCCCCGGGCTCGGCCACGATCGCGGTGGTGCGCGTCGTTCCGAGGTCGAGTCCGGCCAGGATGTCGTTCGCCATCGTCGTCTCCCCCGCCCCGATTGCCGATCTGGATGCCGGTCTCGTCTCGCAGAGCTCCGGACGCCAGTGCCTACGCGGCCTTCCACACCGCCGTGCCGTCCGAGATGAGGCGCAGCGTACCGCGACTCGCCCCCTCCGCGTCCAGTTTTTCGAGAAAGGACGTGATGTTTCTCGCGACGAGCGCCGGCGGAATCACCGGGTCGATCGCGGCCTCGAACCCGCGGGCGGTCAGCTCGATGTGATCGGTGGCCGGTCCCACGCGGACCTCGAGCGGCTCGGCGAGCCCGCGACGCTGCAGCTCCTCGGTGTAGGCCACCGCTCGCGAAAGCAGGTCGGGATCGATCTTGCGCCCTTCCAGCGAGAGCAACGGCAGCGCCGGGTCCGCCCCGGGCACGACCCGCAGGTCCTCGCACAGTCCGTAGAGACGACCGGCGATCTGGACGCGGGCGATCGGATGACACTCCTCGACCTGGACGACGACCTTGCCGGGCCACGGACGGCGAACGTGCGCCGCCGCCACCCACGGGTGCCCGGTGACCCGGAGCTCGACCGCATCCGCATCCAGCGCGAGCCAGGGATCGCCCGGGTGGACGTCGGCGAGGTCCCGGAGATCCTCCGGGCTCGTGCGCGCCGTCCCCTCGATCTCCACCGTGCGGACCGCGAAGCGCGGGTGCGCCACGAGTCGCTCCACCGTCTCGTGGCCGAGCCAGATCGCGAGCGCGCCGAGCACCGCGCCCCCGACGCCGATCCACGTTCGCCGCCCGGGACGCGGCAGCGCGCGCCGCGACGTCGCCCCTCCCGCCTTCGCGCGGCCCGACGTCGCCCGGCTGCGCGCTCCCCGCGCCCGCCGGTTCTTCCCGCGAGAGCGGGCCGGGGCTTCTTCCTTGGCCCGGACGCCCGACTTCCGCGCGCGATTGCCGCGCGGCTTCAATCCCCGAATCCCCACCGCCGCACCTCCAGCTCCAGTTCCACCCCGAACTCGCGACGCACGCCGGCCCGCACCTGATCGATCAGACGCAACACGTCGTCCGCCGTGGCCTCGCCGCGATTGATGATGAAGTTGCCGTGCACCTCGGACACGATCGCGCCGCCGACGGCCGAGCCCTTGAGGCCCGCCTGGTCGATCAGCTTCCCGGCCGACGTTCCCGGCGGATTCTTGAACACGCATCCGGCGGAAGGCTCGCGCTCCGGCTGATCGCGCCTTCGCTCCGCCTGGTAGCCGCGCACCGTCTCCGCGACCTTCTCCGGATCCTCGCGGCCGGCCGCGAACAGAGTCGACGTGACCACGTACCCTTCCGGAAGCTCGCAGCGCCGGTACACGAACGGCAGATCCGTGCGCGCGATCTCGCGCACCTCGCCGTCCGGCCCCACCCCGCGGATCGAGACGAGCGAGTCGGCTGTTTCGCCGCCCCGCGTCCCCGCGTTCGTCGCGATGGCGCCGCCGAGCGTGCCGGGGATCCCGGCGCCGAACTCGAGGCCGGTCCAGCCCTCCGCCATCACGAAGCGGAGCACGCGACTCCACAGCGTGCCCGCCCCGATTCGCAGACGGTCCGGACCCTCCGGCTCCACGCCGCCGAGCGCCGAGCCGACCCGCAGCACGAGGCCGGGGAAGCCGGCATCCGAGACCAGGAGGTTCGACCCGTTGCCGAGGATGAGCACGGGGATGCCCGAATCCCTGATCGGCGTCATCGCCCGCCGCAGCGCGTCCTCGTTCTCGGGCGTCACGAGGATCGCGGCGGGGCCGCCGATCTTGAACGTCGTGAGACGGCCGAGCGGAACGTCCACCCGGACCTTGAGCCCGGCGATTTCTCCAGTCACCCGTCACG
>JAGQIB010000314.1 GCA_020431545.1 Gemmatimonadota bacterium | reverse complement strand
TACAAGCTGGCTGCCGCCGCGAAGATTCCCGGTATGAAGGTCGGCGGCTCGTGGCGCTTTGACCGCGCCACGATTACGCTCTGGCTCACGAACCAGACCGCCGCCGACATCGCAGCAAACGACGGCGCGGACGTATTGTCAGAGCAGTCGGCCGAGACCCCGCTCCCGAACGCGCATTATTCCCCACAACAGGGCACGTTCTTCGCCCACCGCATCACGCTGGAGGGCACGGGAGAGGACGCGCTGGCGCAATCCCTCTCGACCGCGAGGGTGGACATGAACCCGCATCAGGTGGACGCTGCGCTCTTCGCGCTGGCGTCGCCTCTGTCCAAGGGCGTATTGCTCGCCGACGAAGTCGGCCTCGGCAAGACGGTCGAAGCGTGCCTGATTCTCAACCGCCTCGTGAACACCGGCCGCGCGGAGCGCGTGCTCGTGGTGGCGCCGCGTTCGCTCGTCGTGCAGTGGCTCGGCGAGCTGTGGCGCAAGTTCCACCAGGTGTTCGTCCTCGTGGATCGCGATCGGCGGGAGGACGTGCGCCGCGAGAACGGCCCCGGCTTCAATCCGTTCGACGTGCACCCGCGCGCGATCGTGGCGCTGGAGGATCTCGTCGCCGAGCCCGCCGTCGCGCGACTCGCGGAACAGGCTCGTCCCGATCTGCTCGTCGTGGACGAGGCGCATCGACTGAGGCGACGTCGTGGCACGGAAGGCTCGCCCGAGTACCGCACCGTGGCCGCGATCGCGAAGTCCGCCCGCCACGCGCTCCTGCTCTCCGCCACACCGCTCGAGGCGGATGCCCACGGGTTCTTCCGCCTGCTCGAGCTTCTGCATCCCGAGCGGTACGACTCCTGGGAGGAGTTCCAGCGACGACTCGAGGTGGGAGAGCCGCTGCACCCGTGCACCAGCTCGACGACTCGCGACGACGTCGGTGGCTTTCCGCCGCGGCTTCCGGCGCCGGTGGAACTGGAGGAGGATCCGCTGCGGCAGGAGCGCGAACGGGAGACGCTGTCGGCCCCGGCCGAGAACGAGGCGCAACGTCGCGAGCGCTCGACGCTGTTCGCGAAAGTGCTCTCCGCCCCGAGCGGGCCGGACGATCCGCGCACCCTCTGGCTCGGACGCGAGGCGAAACGGTGGGATCGACGCGGCGAGAAGTCGCTCGTGTTCGTGGCGGAGCGCGAGTCGCTGATCGCCTTGAAGAAGGAGCTCGAGTTCCGCACGAGCCGACGCATCGGCGTCTTCCACGAGGACCTCTCCCCCGCGCAGCGCGATCTCGAGGTCGCACGATTCGCGGAAGAAGGCGGGCCGAACCTGCTGATCGCCACCGAGTCGGGCGGCGAGGGTCGCAACTTCCAGTTCGCGAAACGGCTCGTGATGTACGACCTGCCGTGGGATCCCGTGGTCGTGGAGCAGAGGATCGGTCGGCTCGATCGCATCAGTCGCCGCGGTCCGGTGGAGATCGTGTACTTCCGACCGGCCGGCGGATTCGGCGCCGACGTGGTGCGCCTGCACGAGGCGCTCGGGATCTTCCGGGAGCCGCTCGGCGGACTGGATCGGGCACTCGGCCACGTGGTCGAGGCCGTGCAGCGCGCGCTCGACACCGCGGGCGGCAACCTCGATGTGGACTCCGTCGTCCACGAGACCCGCGAGCTCCGGGAGAAGGTGCGCCGTGCCGTGTACCACCACCTGCATGCGGACCGTTATCGCCCCGAGCTCGCCGAGTCGATTCTCGCCCGCGTGCCGGAGGAGCTCGAGTTCTGGACACGTCGGGTCGTGCTGGAAGCCTGCCGGCAGTTCGGATTCGAGGTCGAAGGCAAGGGCGGGGCGGCCCGCTGGTACCTGGAGTTCGGCGGCGAGGCGACGGTCGAGTCGCTGCACGGGGTGCCGGCGGGCACGCGCTTCCTCGGCACGTTCGACCGCGCCGAGGCGGTGGCCCAGGAGGCGATCGACTTCTTCTCCACCGGCCATCCGCTCGTGGAGGCGGTCCTCGACGAGCTCGCCGACGGTCCTCGCGGCCGGGTCACACTGATCCGTCTCCCGGAGGCCGGCTTCGACGGCACGGGAGTGGTGGCGCTCCGGAAGGACGGCCCGCGCACCGTTCGCGAGGCGTTCGACCTCGAAGGACGCGCGCGGCCCGAGTGGATCCCCCTCGCGTTCGACACGAAGCGGAAGCTCGTGGAGGTGCCGGGTCCTCTGTGGGATGTACCCGATTGGTCGGAGCGCGTCGGCCGGGTGTTCCGGGATCACCCCGGCGAGTGGCTCGCCGTGGCGGGCATCCGCTTCGAGGCCTGATCGACCGGCGGGACGACGCTCCGGGGCGGCCGTCCGCCCCGGATTCGTCGAGATCCCGCGGAGCACGGCGAACCGATCCGCGCGGAGTCGATCAGCGCGCGTAGGAGTAGAAGCCCTCGCCGCTCTTCCGCCCGAGCTTGCCCGCCGCGACCATGTTCCGGAGCAGCGGACACGCGCGGTACTTCGAGTCGCCGAGACCGGAGTGCAGCACTTCCATGATGTGGAGGCAGACGTCGAGACCGATCAGGTCGGCGAGCGTCAGCGGGCCCATCGGGTGGGCCATCCCCAGCTTCATGATCGTGTCGATCGCCTTCGCGTCCGCGACGCCTTCCATGAGACAGTAGATCGCCTCGTTGATCATCGGCATCAGCACGCGATTCGAGATGAACCCCGGGTAGTCGTTCACGGTGACCGGCGTCTTGCCGAGATCGCGCGAGAGCTGCTCGATCGTCGCGACGCACTCGTCCGACGTCCGCACTCCCCGGACGACCTCCACCAGCTCCATGAGCGGGACCGGGTTCATGAAGTGCATGCCGATGACGCGCTCGGGCCGCGCCACGCCGTGCGCGAGCTCGGTGATGGAGATCGAGCTCGTGTTGCTCGCGAGCACCGCCCCTTCGCCGCACGTCTCCGCGAGCTGCGCGAAGATGCTCCGCTTCGTGTCGAGGCTCTCGACGACGGCCTCCACCGCGAGGGCGCATCCCTTCGCCGCCTTCAGATCCTGGTGCGTGGTGATCTGCCCGAGAGCCTGGTCCTTCGTACCAGGGGGGACCTTGCCCTTGACCTCGAGCTTGCCGAGGCTCTTGCCGATCGTCGCGACCGCCCGCTCCAGCGCGGGACCGTTCACGTCGATCAGCTCGACCTTGCGCCCGGACGTCGCGAAGACCTGCGCGATTCCGTTCCCCATGGTGCCCGCCCCGACGACGGCCACACGATCGAAGCTCATCCTTGGTCTCCTTTCAGGACCGGCCGAACACGGCCCAGATCAGCGCGGCGGCACCGAAGAGCGCCGCCCCTCCCAGCATCAACGAAGCACCCGTACGTCGACGGGCCGGAGTGCGCGCGGCCTCCGGCGCCTTGCCCCGCAACGCACGCGCCGCGACGAACGGTCGATCGACGAGCAGGAAGGACCCGACGAGCGCGATCACGATCCCCTGCACCGACAGGCAGTCGACCCAGAGCCGGAGGCGTTCCCCCGGTGCCGGCACGAGCCCGCACCAGACCGCCTCGAGCGCCGTCAGGGCGAGCGCCCCCCCGATCAGTCGCCTTCGCGTCACATCTCCACGGCCAGGGCGACCGCGTTCCCGCCGCCGAGGCACAGTGCCGCGAGTCCCAGGCGCGCCTTGCGGCGCTGCATCTCGTACAGCAGCGTGATCAGGATGCGCGTCCCGGAACATCCGATGGGATGACCGAGCGCGACCGCGCCGCCGTTCACGTTGACCTTCGCGGGATCCGCCTCGAGCTCGCGCATCACGCCGAGCGACTGGACGGAGAAGGCCTCGTTGAACTCGATGAGGTCGAAGTCGTCGAGCTTCTTGCCCGTCTTCTTCAGCAACTTGCGGACAGCGTCGACGGGAGCCATCATCACCCACTCCGGATCCATGCCGCCCACCGCGTAGTCCACGATGCGCGCGAGCGGAGTCGCACCGGCCGCCTCGGCCGCGGCCTCGGACATGACGATCGTGGCCGCCGCGGCATCGTTCACGCCGGGTGCGTTGCCGGCCGTCACGGTGCCGTCTTTCTTGAACGCGGGACGCAGCTTCCCGAGCGCCTCCATCGACGTATCGGCCCGCACCGATTCATCCACCCGGAACGAGATCGGGTCGCCCTTGCGCTGGGGAATCTCGACCGGGACGATCTCGCGGTCGAAGTGACCGGCCTTCTGCGCGGCCGCGGCCTTCTGGTGGCTCGCCAGGGCGAAGCGGTCCTGCTCCTCGCGGGAGATGCCGTACTTCTCCGCGACGTTCTCTCCGGTGATCCCCATGTGATAGTCGTTGAACGAATCCCACAGGCCGTCGTGCACCATGGAGTCCACGAACGTCGCGTCGCCGAGGCGGTAGCCCGTGCGGGCGCCGGGCGCCAGGTACGGCGCGAGGCTCATGTTCTCCATGCCGCCCGC
>JAGQIB010000313.1 GCA_020431545.1 Gemmatimonadota bacterium | reverse complement strand
TCATGCCGAGCACCGTGCCGAGCAGCCCGAGCAGCGGCGCGGCCTGCGCGATCGTCTGCAGCCACACGAGATGGCGCTCGAGCAGCGTGGTCTTCTGGCGGCCGGCATCCAGCAACGCGTCGCGCATGATCTCCCAGGGCTGCGTGGCATGCTCGAGTCCCACGCGCACGATATCCGCGAACACGCCGGGGTTGCGACGGCAGACGTCGATGGCGAGGCCGAGATCCCGCCCCGGACGCACGGCCCGGACGACCTCCAGGATCTCGCGCGGCAGCACCTGCCCGCGCCGCAGCGCGAGCGCGCGCTCCACGATGAGCGCCACGGCCACGAGACTGCACGCCGCGAGCGGGATCATGACCGGACCGCCGTCTTTCAGAAACTCGAGCATCTCATCTCTCTCACGACGCGGGGGCTACGGGGCGATCAGTACCGCCGAACTTTGGGGTACACGAAACGAATGGTGATGACGAGGTTTTCCTCGGGGAAGTTCGCCGGCAACGGGCGGTAGGGCGCGGACTTCTCGAGCGCGTACACCACGGCCTCCGTGAGCGACGGATGTCCGACCTCCTGGTCGAGCACCTCGAGGTGCACGAGCTTCCCGGCCGGCGACACCGTGGCGCGCGCGAGGACCCAGCCGTCGATCATGCCCATCTGGAACGCGATCGGTGCGTTCCAGCGCTGCTGCACCGCGCGCCGGAACTCTCGCATCCACGGCGCGTACTCCCACTCCATGGTGTTCAGCGAGATGTCGCCCGTGAGGCCGGCATTCGAGGTGGCGTCGTCGAACGCCTCCTGCAGGATGTCGGAGTCACCGGGCGGTCGGGTGCGCGGATCCGTCGATGGGTTGAGGAGCAACTCCCGCAGCGACGTGTCCTCGGGGCGGGCGAGCGGAAGCTCCGCCGCGAGCTCGCCGCGATCCTCGGTGGGCGTCTCCTGCTTGGCGCGCTCGGCCGGCGCGGGCCGCTCGGGAGCGGGGGCCGGCGCGGTCTGCGGTTGCCCGGGCGTCAGCCGAACGGAGGGCAGCTCGGCCAGGCCCTGCGAACGGGGCGCCTCGTCCTGACCGCCCTCCACGCGATCTCGCGCGCGGCTCGTGACGTTCGAGAGGAGATCCGCGCGCTCGGGCGCCTCGTCCTTCCGATCGTCCGGCAGCTCGGTGAAGACACGCGGCTTCTCGGGCGCGAACACGACCTGGAGCGGCTCCGGCGCCGCCTCCGCCGGACTCGCCACGAGCGGACCCAGTCGCGCGATCCACACGAGGATCGCGACGTGCACTCCGAGCGTCACGAGGGCCGCGGTCGCCCAGCGCCGGCGCTCCTGCCGTCGAAGCCGGTCCAGCAGGTCCGTCATACGTGATTCCGGATCATGAGCTCCTTCGGGTGCGGCTCCAGGTAGCGCTGGCCGCGCAGGTACTCGATCCCATGAATACGCACATAGTGTTGCAGAAGTGTGACGGGCACCACGAGCGGCACGTAGCCCTGGCGATAGTCCTCGACCGCACCGTGCAGCTCGGCGCGCGCCTCGGATGTCGCCACGTCGCGCAGGTAGCCGAGCATGTGCTGCAACACGTTGATGTGCTTGTTCGGGGTGGCGGGGACGGCCAGTGCCGCCAGGTACCGCGCGCGGTACTCCGCCGCGATCTCCTCCGGGTCGCGACCCTTTGCGTTCGCCACGAGACGCCCGAGCTCCGAGTAGCCCTCGGGTTCGTGCGAGAGCAGCAGGTACTTCTCGGCGGTGTGAAACCGCACGAGGCCGCCGAGGTTCCAGTCCCCGGCAAAGAACGTGGTCGCGCGGTGGAACCCGAACACCCGCTCGATGAAGTTCTCGCGGAGTCGCGGATCGTGGAGTCGCCCCTCCTCCTCCACCGGAAGCTCCGGCCATCGCTCCTTCAGCACGCGCGCGAACACGCCGACCCCGTCGCGGGCGGGCGCGCCGTGATCGTCGTAAACCTTGACGCGTTCCATGCCACAGGACGGAGACGACCGCTTGAGCAGGTAGCCCGAGAGCTCGAGCTTTCGCAGCTCGTCGACCTTCGCGCGGGAATACTCTTCCATGGCCGTGGTGTGATCGGTACCGCTCTTGGTCGCGAGGAGGCGCGGATGATCGCCTTTCACGCGCACGAGGCGCAGGGATTCGCGGGGCACGCCGAGCCCGATGTCGACCTCGGGACAGACTCGAATGAACCGGAAGAACTCCGAGAGCGTGCCTTCCAGGAAACGATCCCGCTTGTGGCCGCCGTCGAACCGAACGGGGTCTCCGAGCAGGCACGCGGAGATGCCCACGCGGATCTCCTCGCTCGGGTCTCCCTGGGTGAATGCGTGCGCTTCCACGGGCTCGCCTCCGGTTCGGGACGCGAGAGGTTACCACGAGCCCCGGAGTCGGACGTGGGACCGGCGGCGGCCCGAGAGGATCAGCGCCAGGCGGCCTTGAGGCGGGACCACGTGGATTCCTGCACGCCCGAGACCGCGCAGCCCACACCGAGGGCCCCGATCCCGCCGCACCCGGTGGGCGACGGCGCGCACGGCGAGTCCGACGCGAGCCGGAAGTCTCCGGACGCCACGTCGCAGAACTTCGGATCCAGCGAGACGTTCCCGTCGGCGCCGCGCCACACCGCGAGGCAGTCCGGATAGTCGCCGCCCTCGTTCCCGAAGAAATTGCAGCAGGTGGCATACGAAAGGAGCGGCTGGTTCGGGCAGTCCGGAGCGAGCGCGGGGCCGCCGATCGTGTCCGCGATCAGCACGTTGTACAGGCGGTACTGCGCGTACGGTCCTTCGTTCCGGAGCGCCGCGCCGACCGTTCGCACGATCGTGCAGTACGAGATCTGGATCTGGCCTTCCGTGTTCGGAACGATCGCGCCGCCGACGTTGTCGGCGAAGAGACAGTGGTCGAAGATCACGATCTCGTACCACTGCGGGGCGACGTACGCGGCGGCGCCGGACACCGTGCCGCGGAACGTGCAGTACGAGAACGTTCCCTGGGCCCCCGCGAGGACGGCGCCGCCGGGACCGGTACCGCGCGGCGCGCCGTCGCCTCCCTCGAAGATGCAGTTCCAGAACGTCGTGTACAGACCCGAGTAGGAAACGCAACCGCCGCCGCCGTGGCTTCCGTTTCGGAACCCGAGGTCCTGCACGATCACTTCGCCGGAGGAGATCGCGAGTCCCTGGCCGAGCCACTGCGCGTCGAGCCACGTCGTCTCGGGATCGCTGTTCTCGGAGCGGAGTACGATGCTCGCATCGAGCTGCAGGTCGCGCTCGTAGTAGGTCCCGGCGGCGAGGATCACGTCGTCGCCGTCCTGGGCGGCGGCGAACGCCGCCCCGACGGTCGGGAAGTCCCCGGTGCCGTCGGGGCGGATCAAGTAGGTTGTAGCCTGCGCGGGGACGCAGCACGGCAGGAACGCCAGGAGGACTGCCGCCGCGAGTCTCTCCCGTCGAGTCATCGGTCGCTCAGCGCCAGTCGGCCTTCAGCGAGCTCCAGCTCCGGCTCTCCACGGAGATCGTTCCGCAGCCGACGCCGAACGCCCCGATGGTGCCGCAGCCGCTCGCCGCGTCCGTGCACGGAGATCCGCTCGACAGCGTGTAGTCGCCCGTCGCAGCGTCGCAGAACAGCGGCGACACGGAGACGTTGCCGTCCCGACCGAGGTAGTAGTCCAGGCAGTCTTCCCAGTCGCCCCACTCGTTGTCGTAGACGTCGCAACAGGAAAACGTCGACGCGGGGAAGCTGTTACAGGAGATGTCGAGAGCCGGTCCGTTGGTGGTGCCGGTGACGATCGTGTTCTCCACGATGATTCCCGCCCCGGACCGATCCTGGAGGCCGAAGCGTGCGTTGTCCACGAACGTGCAGTTCGTGACGAACGTGGGGTTCGGCCAGGAGTACGACACGAGGCCGCCGGTCGCGTTCCCCACGAACAGGCAGTGATCGAACGTGGTGCTGCCGCCGTCCGCGAACACCGTCTCCCCTTGTCCGTTGTCGCGGAACGTGCACCCGGAGAACGTCGCGGTCGACTCCCAGACGTACGCCGCGGACCCTCGGCTCTCGTAACCGGGACCGTTCGGTGGGCAGTCTCCCTCGAAGAAGAGGCACCCGGAGACCCGCGCGGTGCAGTAGTCGATGCTGATGCCCGAGCCCCAGTTGTAGTAGCCGCGCCGGAAGCCGACGTTCTCGATCACCAGTCCTGTCGCGCCCTGCACGTGCAGGATGTAGCTCACGCCCTCTCCGTCGATCACGGTCGTGGCGGCATCCCCGTTCGAGCTGCGCAACGTGATGCCGGCGTTCAGCGAGAGCGAGTTCTCCGCGTAGGTGCCCGGCTCGAGGACGACCTCGTCGCCATCCACGACCGCAGCGAACGCCGCCGCGAGAGTCGCGAAGTCCCCGGTGCCGTCGGCCCGGAGCGTGTAGGTGGTGGCAGACGCAGACGTGCACGCGACCAGGAGCGTTCCCAATGCGGCAAGAGGGGCGCAAGAGTTCATGATCCCTCCGGTGGTCGGGCGGTCGGGGGGCTCTCCGCCGGAGATCGGAGAATAGCACGCACCCCCCAGACCTTTCACGCCATGAGCTATAGACCGCTCTACGGCACCCGCACGACCTTCCGCGACACCGATTCTGCCCCCGCATTCGCGCGCACGAAGTACACGCCGGCCGTCACACCTTCCAGCGGGATCTCGATCTCGTGGCGACCGGCCGCGAGGGGTGTCTCGCGCAGGAGCGACGCGATCCGCCGACCGGAGACGTCGAACAGGTCCAGCGTCACCGGTTCGGTTCGCGGCAGTTCGAGCGACACGGTCGAACGATTCCGTGCGGGCGAAGGCCACGGTGCCCCGAGTCGCAGTCCGCTTCCCCCCGCGGAAGCGATCGGATCCACCGACGTGGCGCCGCCCGGAATCGTGATGGCGGCCAGGTGCTCACGGAACGCACCGCCGACATCGTTGAACAGGCCTCCGATGAAGATCGTGTTGCCCTGCAGCGCGATGTCGTTGACGTCCCAGTTCGCGTC